>JBEGSP010000156.1:0-6435 GCA_041179845.1 Pseudomonadota bacterium | reverse complement strand
GATGATGAAATTGATCGATTAAAGCGCGGTGGTCATGACATGCGCAAGATTTATGCGGCGTATCACGCAGCCGCTAATCACAATGGCAGACCGACAGTGATTTTGGCTCAAACTAAAAAAGGCTTTGGCATGGGAGCAGCGGGCCAAGGCAAAATGACGACGCATCAACAGAAAAAACTCGAGCTAGACGATCTGCTCGAATTTCGTGATCGATTCAAGCTTCCACTGAGCGACGCGCAAATCGAAAAATTGGAATTCTGCAAACCCTCGCACGATAGTGTGGAAATGCGCCATCTGCAAGAGCGCCGTCAACAGTTAGGTGGTTATCTTCCACAACGTATCACCAGCCCAAATCAAATCACGCTACCTGAACTCGCCAGCCATGCACAATTTGCTTTAGATGCGGGCGGCAAAGAAATGTCGACCACGATGGCCTTAGTTCGCATGATGGGCAATTTGTTGAAAGATGCTGAACTAGGCAAACATGTTGTACCGATTGTGGCTGATGAGGCACGCACCTTTGGCATGGCCAATCTGTTTAGGCAAGTGGGTATCTATTCTGCGCAGGGCCAGCTGTATCAACCTGAAGACATTGGTTCTATTCTCTACTACCGCGAAGCGACCGATGGGCAAATTTTAGAAGAAGGTATTACCGAAGCAGGCGCGATTTCATCATGGACGGCTGCGGCAACGAGTTACGCAGTGCATGGCTTGCCTATGCTGCCGTTTTATATTTACTACTCGATGTTTGGTTTTCAACGCATTGGTGATTTGATCTGGGCAGCCGCGGATCAACGAGCGCGTGGGTTTTTGATTGGCGCTACGTCGGGCCGTACTACGTTGGGTGGCGAAGGATTGCAGCATCAAGATGGCAGCAGTCATTTAATCTCGGCCACGATACCTAACTGTATTTCCTATGATCCAGCCTTTGCCTATGAGCTAGCAGTGATTGTGGACGATGGTATGCGACGCATGTTGTCTAACAATGAAGACGTGTTTTACTACGTGACAGTCACGAATGAAAACGAAGCTCAACCCAGTATGCCAGCCTCAGCACGCGAAGGCATATTACGTGGCATGCACTGTGTGGCTAAAACCGAGCGAGCACAAATCAGATTATTAGGTGCCGGCCCACTGCTTAAAGAAGCCATGGCCGCAGCCGCTCTGCTAAAAGATAATTTTTCAATTCACAGCGACGTATGGAGCGTAACTAGTTTTTCAGAACTGGCGCGAGATGGCATCGCCAGTGAACGCTCGCGCCGACTGCAACATGCGACTGAACCTTCTTGGGTCAGTCAGCAATTATCAGATAGCAAGACGCCTGTGATTGCCGTTTCTGACTATGTACGCGCTGTACCCGAAAGTATTCGCGCTTACATACCTGCCCCTTATGTCACGCTAGGTACCGATGGTTTTGGTCGTAGCGATACCCGAGCGAGCTTGAGAGATTTTTTTGAAGTCGATGCCAAATGGATCGCTTACACCGCCTTGGTTGAAATTTATGGCGACAAAAAATCACCCGATGAAATGCGCGCTATGGCGGCTACGCTGGGACTCAATTTAGATAAACCGATTGCTTCATCGCTTTAAAAAATCATCAATCAAAAAACTAACGGCCCGCGAGGGCCGTTAGTTTTTTGGGGGTTCACTTCACTGCAGCTTAATTCAATGAAGTTTATTTTTTAGCGCCAAATTGTTTTTCCATCTCACGACGAAATGTCAGCGCCGTCGATTGTGCATCAAACGCCACATCATCCCAACCCACCGCTGCTCCGGCTTTAACAGGTCGTAATAATTTCACGCCATGTGCAAGTCCTAAAGGCAAGCCACCTAACGCGATTGATTCGCTGGCGGGTAAGAGCTTGCCGTAGACAGTAAAGCCGCCTTCGCCATCCAACATTTCTCCCACAGCCAAATCACGTTTGGCGGTGGCGACCACATCACCATTCCAGCAAATGGGTGCGCCGGTCGACTCTTCACGCACACCAATCGATGCGACGGTAATACCGAGTTCGAGTCCAATTAAATGAAACGGTTTATACATTGATGAGTATTGACCACTAGGATCTGTAATCAAACCGTATTCTTTGAAGCAGCGCGCAACGTATTCACTATCAGCAGCAAAGGTGACATACACACCCCAACGTAAATCGCGAAACACAGGTCGAGTATCGCGTTCAACACTAGAAATAACCTCAACCTGACCGCGCACATCCAAAATACCGCCATCAGCAACGGGGCGCAGTACACGCGCTAAATCATCCACACCGACAGGCGGAAACCGCAGCCCGCGCGGCGCTGTCAATCCCGTGGCATTCGCCACTGACGCCATTTCAATCGCACTCTTGGTGCCATCTAAGAAGCTATTGAACATCTGAGCATTCATGCCACCACGAGCGGCATCTTCCGGCGTTAGCCCGTAGTGCTGCCAAACGGTATCGGGGGTTGATGAATGATAAGTGGGCAAGTATTTAGTGCCCTTTCCTGCAGCAACAACAGAAAAACCTGCCGCACGCGCCCAATCAACCATTTCACAAATTAATGAAGGTTGATCGCCATAGGCCAAGGAATAAATAATACCCGCTTCATCAGCACGACGCTTTAATAGCGGGCCGGCTAATGCATCAGCTTCCACATTCACCATCACGATATGTTTGCCGAACTCACAGCAAGCCAATACATGGGCAATACCTATCGCTGGATTACCAGTTGAATCAATGATGATATCGACATGCGGTGATTTGATCAGTGCCATGCCATCATCGATGATGGCGGTATTACCGTTTTTTGCAGCTTGCTCTAGTGATGACGCTGAAAATGCTTCATCCTTCCAGCCTACATTGCGTAACGCCGCCTTAGCACGATCAGGTGAAAGATCAGCAATACCCACCATGTGCAGACCGGGGGTGCGCGGTACTTGCGACAAATACATCGACCCAAACTTGCCGGCACCGATCATACCGACACGCACAGGTTTTCCCGCTGCTGCACGCTGCATCAGCTTAGCGTGAAGATTCATGAATGCCTCGCTTAAGAAATGACTTTGAGAAAATTATTTTTGTAACTGCGCCAACAGTCGCTCTGCTCGAATTAACACCGGCTTATCGACCATGCGCCCATCGACCTGAACCGCAGCGCCTCCCGCTGATCCAGCGGCATCAATCACACGGCGCGCCCATGCTAATTCTTCAACAGATGGCCGATAAGCCGCATTCACAGTGGCTACTTGTTTAGGATGAATACACAATTTGGCACCAAAACCAAAGCGTTTTCCACGCAGGGTATCGGCCTCCAGAATGCCCACGTCTTCAATTGAAGTAGTGACGCCATCTACAGGTGGCGCCAATTCAGCGAGTCGTGAAGCGAGCACGATTTGGGAACGAAAATAATCCAGCTCTCTATCATCGCCCTCAATACCCATATCCACACAAAAATCTATGCTGCCAAAAATTAATCGGGTAACGCGTTCTTGTTGTGCCAGCTGGGTAATATGATTGATGCCTTGCGCGCTTTCGATCAGTAGCTTCACTGCTTTTGCACCGGCAGCAACCACTCTTTTTACATCCGCCACCTCGCCAGCTTTCGGCAAGATAATTTCAGCCACACCTTCGCGAGCGCACAGCGCAAGGTCATCCGCAAACCACGAAGTATCGGCACTGTTGATACGAATAGCGACTGACACATCCTTTGATAACCATGCAGCTAATGCTTCGCGCGCTGAGTTTTTATCGTCAGGCGCGACGGCATCTTCCAGATCAATAATGACGCGATCAGCGCCCGCTGCGAGCGCTTTATCAAATCGCTCGGGACGTGTAGCTGGAACAAATAAATAAGAAACAGGTGCAGGACTGCGCATTCAAATGGCCTTTGATGTTTTAAGTTCGGCGATGGCTTGCGATGAATAACCCAGCGACGACAGTATCGCTTCGGTGTGCTCACCCAGCGCGGGAATTGCATCCATACGCGCATCCCAACCAGAACTCGCACCAGGTGGTAACAAAGCTGGTATCGGCCCCACGGGTGTTGCAACTTCCGTCCAACGCTCGCGCGCTCGCAGCTGAGCGTGCTCCCATATATCTTTCATCTCATTCAACCGCGCATTAGCGATCTGCGCTTTTTCAAGTCGTTCAGTGACTTGTTCTGCAGTCAGTGTTGAAAATGCATCGCGTATGATGTCGTACAACGCTTTGCGCGCGCCACTACGTAAACTGTTGTTAGAAAACCGTGCATCCGTTGCCAATGCGGGTTGTTGCAGCACCTGCTCACAAAACGTGACCCACTCACGCTCATTTTGCAAACCTAACATCACTGTTTTGCCATCACCGGAGGGAAACGGCCCATAAGGATAAATAGTGGCATGCGATGCGCCTGCACGCACCGGCGGTGGTGCGCCATCGAACGCGTAATACATGGGGAAATTCATCCACTCGACCATACTCTCAAGCATGGACACATCAATGTGGCAGCCCTCACCTGTTTTACCGCGTTGTATCAGTGCTGCCAAAATATTCGTATAGGCATACATACCGGCAGCGATATCCGCCACCGAGCAACCGGCTTTTGAGGGTTCTTCTTGCGTGCCCGTTACTGATAAAAATCCGGATTCACTTTGTATAAGTAAATCGTAGGCTTTTTTGTCGCGATACGGACCATCGGAACCATAGCCTGAGATGTCGCACACGATCAATTGGGGATACGCCGAATGCAAATCAGCAAACGACAAACCTAAACGCGCAGCGGCACCGGGCGCTAAATTTTGAACCAGCACATCAGCATCGGCCAATAAGCGATGCAATATGACGCGTGCTTCGTCATGTTTTACATCCAGCGTCAGGCTTTCTTTGGAACGATTGGTCCATACAAAATGCGAAGCCATGCCACGGACACGTTCGTCATATGCGCGCGCAAAATCACCTACACCGGGTCGTTCGATTTTAATGACACGCGCACCTAAATCAGCTAACTGACGCGTACAAAAAGGCGCGGCGATAGCGTGCTCGAGCGTGATTACTTTGATTCCATCTAAAGGTCGCATGCAAATTCCTGTAATTATCTTTTCGTGCGCGATCAGGCTACTACATCAAGCCAGTACAGCAGTCGCTTGCATAGTTAACTCACCACGAGCATTCGCTGCCCATAAATGCGCTTCATGACCATCGGCACTTAATTTACCGTTGACGCTAAACGTATCGGTATCGAACGTTGGGCTAACTGCTCGAAAACTAAACTCACGCACGCGTTGTTGTGGCGCCTGTGAGCACAACAGCTCCATCAGCATGGTGGCAATCAATGGCCCATGAACTATCAGACCGGGATATCCCTCAACGTCAGTGGTGTAACTACGATCGTAATGGATTCTATGCCCATTGAATGTTAACGCGGAATAGCGAAACAGCAGCACAGGGTCCGGCGTAATGGTGCGAGACCACATGGCATCGCTGGGCGCAGCCTTGGTGGCGGCTGGTGCCGCCCCTGGCAAAGGATTATCGCGATACACGATATCGTGCTCTTCATATATCGAGACCTTGCCGTTGGCGCCAATTTCGTGAGCAACGGTGACAAACGCTAGTCGACCACTGTTGCCGGTCTTAACATCGATAGCTTTGATGCGCGATACACGTTGAGCATCGGATCCGACGGGTAGATCGCTATCAAATTTCAAACGACCGCCAGCCCACATTCGGCGTGGCAGCTCGACGGGTGGCAAAAAGCCACCTCGCTTTGGATGACCATCGGGCCCAATACCCGAAGCCGGACTCACCGCCCAAAAAAATAGCCAATGCCACAACAATGGCAATGGATCACCGACTGACATGTTCTGCTCTTTATCCAAGGTCGCTGCCATCGCGTTAACGGCCGCGACATGAATCAAATCCTCGCGTGTCTCGTTACGTCCTACCCATTGCTTCAACAAATCAAGATCCAGCGGTGGCAGACTCATGGCTTACCCAATAAATGTTTATTAAAGCAGCATTTTCCAGTACGAATACAGCGCCGACAATTTGCATTTTTTGAAGGGGCAATTGCCGCCCGAATTGCCTATCTTGCTTAGGAATAGGCGTAAATAAGCATAGCGCGACAAAGGGAGGCTTTTTCTGCGACTTATGGCTCTAGAGAGCTATAATGCCGGCTCTTTAACGCCGACTCATGACGTTGCCCCTCTTAGACGGTGGCAAAGCCCAATTCAGAGCATTAGCCAATGCAGCGCTACAGCACCAACGCTGATTCCATCACACCCCACTCGCCCTTGGTACGACGGCTGCAGTCGCTGCCTGAGCCGCTGGTGGTCGGTATTTTATTGTTCTTATGGTTGGTTGCCACCAGTTGGGTTCGGCCTCTATCGCTGCCCGACGAAGGCCGCTATGCCGGCGTGGCTTGGGAAATGGTGCGATCAGGTGATTGGCTGACACCGACCCTGAATGGTCTGCCGTATTT
>JBEGSP010000155.1:0-4178 GCA_041179845.1 Pseudomonadota bacterium | reverse complement strand
GCTTTTTACCAAAATGACCCATATCGAGATACAAGGCTTCCACACCAGTCACGACCAATACGACGGATCCCATGACGATGTATGCGAGCCATGCGTTATCGCGAATGAAGTCAACTGCATAAATCGGAGAGATGGCGAGCAGCACGGAGGGCGTTTGTAGGATGCTAAACATGCCTGATGCTGCAAGCGCTGAAAACCAAATCAGCATGATGGGACCAAACGCTTTTCCTACAACCGCTGTGCCATACCGCTGCACATTAAACAACGCGATAATAATGACGACGGTAAGTGGGATGACGAAGCGTTTTAAATCTGGGTTAATAACTTCAAGACCTTCAACAGCCGATAGCACGGAGATAGCTGGGGTAATGACAGATTCACCCAGCAGCATGCAGGCACCCAGTGCGCCTAACATGAGTAAAAATGTAAATCGATGCTGCTTGGTTCGTGCTGAGCGCAGCGCGATTGCCATCAGTGACAGTACGCCTCCTTCGCCGTGATTGTCTGCTCTGAGTACAAACATGACGTACTTGAGAGTTACTACCAACGTCAGCGACCAGAAGATCAGAGAGACGATGCCAAATACAGCGGCCTGCGAGAAGGGTATGCCGTGTTCAGGGGCAAAGCATTCTTTTAGTGAGTAGAGGGGGCTGGTGCCGATATCTCCAAACACCACGCCTATAGCTGCTAGGGTCAGTACGGCGGTTGAGCTTTTATGATGTTTTGCATCCGGATTCAAGCGAATCGGTTGCATTAGAGGTGTTTCAGAGAACTCGGGATTGCTGATTGCCATACTGCCTTTCGCGACTCTACCTGCTTGGGCTTAGTGCGGCGGGTAGCAGTCAATCGTTGTAGTGTAAAGATTTTCGGCGCGACGTCTTTTACCAAAACTCGCCGCTCATTGCTAAATAAATAATTAGGCAAATCGCTGTATTGATCGTACAGAAGAGGGCATTAGGATCGCATAAGGATCACATAAGGATGGGTCTGTGAACTATGCGAGAGGAGCGCCTAGTTCGCAAAAACGGTAGCCGACTCCGGTTTCCGTGAGCAGTAGTTCGGGAGCTGCTGGATCGGTTTCAAGTTTGGCACGCAGTTGCGCCATGTATAGCCGCAAGTAATGCACATGATCGACAAACTCTGCACCCCATACATCGAATAGTAACTGCCGATGCGTAACGACCTGACCGGCCTGCACGATTAATCGTGAAAGCAGCTTGAACTCGGTTGGAGTCAAATGAACTTTCACGCTTTGCCTTTTTACAGAACGCTTGGGCAAACTGATTTCTAAATCACCGATGCGGATGTCGCCCATCTCTGCACGTGTATCCATGGACTGCCTTCGTAGAGCGACGCGCATGCGGGCTTTTAGTTCATTCATACTGAATGGCTTAACGAGGTAGTCATCCGCACCTGCATCGAGTAAATCAACTTTGCTACGCTCATCTTGGCGTGCGGAGATAACAAGTAAAGGAACGGATGATTTTTCGCGTGTCCAGCTAATTAACTCACTACCGTCACCATCGGGTAGCCCTAGATCAATGATGACTATCCTTGGTAAGGCCGGTATGCTAACGGTGACGTAGTCGTGTAATTTAACGCGTGCTTCAGCTAGCGTGGTACAAGAATCGACGGCAAAGCCTTCCATTTCAAGGGACTGCTTAAGCACTTGCCTGAGTGTTAGATCATCTTCGACTAAAAGGACGCGTGCTTTCATGCATCCAGCTCCAGTGGATGTCGTGGTTGCTCAGCGATGGGCAGACACAAAGTGACTGTTGTACCCCCACCGGGCGTATCGGTGATTTCTAGGGTTCCCCCGTGCACGTCAGCTATGGCTCGGCAAACAGCAAGTCCGATACCTATACCGCGTCGAGCACCTCCATCGACGGGACGCGCGACGGTGTCGACGCGCTGAAAAATATCGAACACTCGGCTTTTCCATTCGTCGGGTATGCCACAGCCCTTATCTTGTACGCTGATATACAAATGCTTATCGACGCACGTTGCACTGAGTAGTAGTGGCGTCGTGGTCTCACTATGTCTAAGACCATTGTCGATCAGATTGTCAAAAAGTTGATTCATCAGTACAGCATCACAACTCAGTAGTGGCAGATGCTCGGGCAGTCGTGTCTCTATTGTTCGCATAGGGTGATTGCGTCGTGAGCGCAGACACACCGTACCTAGAATTTCTTCTACCGATTCCCAGTTAAATGTGATGTCGACTTTGGGGCTATCTAATCGTGCTAGTTGAAGCGTGTTTGTCGTCATGCGGTGAAGCTGGCAGGCCTCTTCGTAGATGATGGTGGCTAGTTGGCAGATTTCGCTGGCAGGTGCGCGGCTTGCTTGTTCTATGATCACAGAGGATGAGCTGATGACCGTTGTTAGTGGAGTACGATAGTCATGCGAGATTGAGGTGAGCAGCATATTTCGCAGCTGCTGGCTTTGAACATGCTCATGGGCGACTCGGGACTGCAATTGATGTTTCACTTCTCTGTCAGCAGCCCTACGCTTTAATTCCATTAAGTAGCTAATCACTGAGCTGACTGCCAGCATTGTCGCTAGCAATATGAAGTCTTGGCGTAAATCGACCGTCAATGTAAAACGGGGTGCTACGAACGACCAGTTGAAAAGACCGACGGCCAATGCACTGATAGTGATGGAAACGACAGGTCTCAGCCAAAGTGATGCCACCGCGTTGGCCAGCACCATGAGTAATGCCAGATTGCCTAGCCCAAGCGTATCTTGCATTCCGAGCATCAATCCCCACGCGGCCACCCAGACTATGGCAGGGAGAAGTCGGCTAGCGAGACCAAAGGAATCGACGTTAAGTGGGTTATTCACGCGGCGAGGTTCAATTCGTGGAAAGTTGCATCATGCAAATTATCCCTAGGTTATCCTTAAGGGGCAAGTCGTGAGCAGAAAGCTCTGTGTAACTATCTCAATCAGCTTCCATACGATCTGAAAGTAAGCTTATGCCGCTAGAGGGAGATCAGTTCAGAAAACTGGGGCATGACCGCTCCGTTGTGGACGACCCCTGTGTTTGCAGGTGACTATTTATTTTATGGCACTATAAGTAGTAGTTAGCTTGAATACTCAACGTTCAATAATCTTAGAAGAGTCAGCTTATGTCATTTGAAGAAAAAATTTTCTCCGCAACGGAAAAAACAATTTTGATCATTATTGGAGTATTTACCATTACGGCGGTATACCAAGAAATAGCCCATATCATCGAAGTCGGCTCGGTGAAACTGGGTGATCTGCTGCTACTTTTCTTGTATTTGGAAGTAATAGGTATGTTGGGGATTTTTTATAAATACCGAAAAATACCGATTACCGTGCCCGTTTACATTGCGATTACTGCGCTTTGCCGAATGATGATTTTGGACGGAAAAACACTTGAGCCGATTGAACTCATCTCAGAGGCGAGTGCTGTGCTGCTGCTTGGATTGGCTGTTTTCTTAATTCAAAAAACACCGGACAGACAATCAAAAGAATAGTGTGATATCTCCTCTGTTCGTATGTCTCTCGTTAAGCTCGCCCGTTACGTTGACTGCATAGATGAGAGCCCGCCATGGGCGGGCTCTGTAGGACTAAGAACGCTGGAAGTTTAGAAATTAAGAGAAGCCTTAACGCCCATGATCCAGTTACGTCCTGGTGCAGGTTCATAGAAACGACTGTTAGCATCATTCACGCGAACAGAGCCTACATACTTTTCATCGAAAAGATTATCGATGCGAGCGTACTCGGTGAGCGTCCAATCGTTATAGCGCTGACGGAATTGTCCGCGCACGCTAAAGATGGTGTACTCGTCAACGCTAGCGCTATTAGCGTCATTCACATATACCTTGCCGTTGTAGCGCATTTCCAGTGCAGTTTGGAAACCGATAGGCTGGTGTTTCCACGCTAACTCGCCGAACAACTGTGAACGGTACGTTCCTGGAATCGAACTCCCTGGGCTATAGCTCGAACCTGAATCAAATGTCGCATCCAGGTACGTGTAGGCGCCGTACAAAGAGAGATTATGGTCGAGTAGTGTCTCAGCCGATATTTCTACACCTTGTCGAGTCGTCTTGCCCGCGTTGCGGTACGTGGCATAAGTACCGCTACTTTGCGTGACGATTTCATTATTGGTATTGATAGTAAAGAGAGCGATATTGGCGCGGGTGTAATCCGAGACA
>JBEGSP010000154.1:0-3793 GCA_041179845.1 Pseudomonadota bacterium | reverse complement strand
GCCCGATTAATCTTTTAATTCCCATGCTGGCGCATGCTTTTGAGATCGATCAGAGTTTGATGTTCATCGAGCAGGCAAAACAACAGCTGCGCGAAGCAAAGAAAAAATTTGATCCCAATATCCCTGTGGGAGCCATGATTGAAATTCCTGCTGCGGCACTGACACTGCCCTTATTTATTAAGCGGCTGAATTTTCTTTCCATCGGCACCAACGATTTAATTCAATACACATTGGCGATTGATCGCGTTGATCACGAAGTCGCCCATCTGTATAACCCCTTGCATCCGGCAATTTTGTATTTGCTACACACCACAATTGCTGCTGGTGCAAAAGCAGGGATTCCTGTCGCTGTCTGTGGTGAGGTGGCGGGCGACACTAAGCTCACGCGCTTGTTACTAGGTATGGGTCTGCGAGAATTTTCTATGCATCCCGCTCAGCTGTTATCCGTCAAGCAGGAAATTTTGAACTGCGATCTGGATCAGATTGAGTCGCAAGTGAAGAAAATCCTCAAAACCTTTGATTCCGCGGCGATCGCCGAAGGCGTTGAGCGTCTACGGACCCTATAGTCGCTGCGCGAGCCAGGCCGTTTGACGCTGAGCGCTGACTTCGTTATCCTTGCACACATCGCGCCGATTTGACCTTAGCTTGCGGGCGCGCGGGAAACCCCCGAACAAATACGGCTAAAGCGAGCTTGAATCGATGTACCGAATTCAGCCCGATAAGCCAAGCGCTATCGGGCTTTTTTGTTTTATGCAGCGTGCTTTTAAAATCGTAGAAGCGACATGTTGACTCTTTGTTTAATTAATTTATGCGATCAATAGGCGTAGTCACACCTCAGTCCATGCACTTTGCCGAGCCGCTGGCTTTGCAAAGCGGCGCGCTGCTGACGGATTACACCTTGGTGTATGAAACCTATGGTGAGTTGAACGCAGACAAATCCAATGCGGTTTTGGTTTGTCATGCGCTGAACGCATCACATCACGTGGCAGGAGTGTATGAAGATCAACCTAAGAGTGTGGGTTGGTGGGATAACATGGTGGGTCCGGGCAAGCCATTGGATACTGATCGCTTTTTCGTTATCGGCGTAAATAATCCGGGTTCCTGTTTTGGATCGACTGGACCTATGCATACCAACCCGGCGACCGGTAAACCGTATGGTGCGTCGTTTCCTGTTGTAACAGTCGAAGATTGGGTGCATGCACAAGCGCGTCTGGCCGATGCATTAGGCATACGTCAGTTTGCTGCGGTGATGGGCGGGTCGCTGGGAGGCATGCAGGCGCTGTCATGGAGCATGTTGTATCCCGACCGAATAGCGAATTGTTTAGTGATTGCATCGACACCAAAACTCAGTGCACAAAATATCGCGTTTAACGATGTGGCCCGACAAGCGATACTCACCGATCCCGATTTTCATGACGGCGATTATTACGCGCATGGCGTTGTACCCCGTAATGGTTTACGCGTTGCGCGCATGATAGGTCACATCACCTATTTGTCTGATGACGACATGGCCGAAAAATTTGGTCGTGACTTGCGAGGTACGGATTATCAGTTCGGTTACGGCATAGATTTTGAGATCGAGTCGTATCTGCGCTACCAGGGCGATAAGTTTTCAGAATATTTTGATGCGAACACCTATTTATTGATTACTAAAGCACTCGATTATTTTGACCCCGCGCGTGCCTACGATGGTGATCTCGCCGCTGCACTGGCAAATACGAAAGCAGAATTTTTATTAGTATCGTTCACTACCGACTGGCGTTTCGCGCCCGAGCGTAGTCGCGAAATAGTGCAAGCGTTAGTACGAAATGACCGACGCCTGACCTATGCCGAAATTGATGCGCCGCATGGGCATGATGCTTTTTTACTGGATGATCCACGGTATATGAATGTCGTAGGCGCTTATTATGAAAAAATCTGGAGCCGGATTACAGGGCGACAGAACGAGTCGCATAGGAAGGCGGCATGATTACCGAGCGCTTTGCAGGATTGCGTGCTGATTTAGCGTTTATTGCGCACTGGGTCGCTCCGGGTTCGCGCGTGCTTGACTTGGGTTGTGGCGATGGCGCGATGATGGAATATCTGCAGGTTGATAAACACTGCAGCGGCTATGGCGTTGAGATTGATGATGCGCCGATTCCGCGGTGTGTGCAGCGTGGCGTGTCAGTCATACAGCAAGATATCGAAAGCGGATTGGCGATGTTTTCTGATGCGGCGTTTGATACCGTCTTGTGTCTATCGGCTTTGCAGATGATGAAAAACGTCGAAGGCGTGTTGCGTGACATTACGCGCGTGGGTCAAGAAGCCATTGTGTCGTTTCCTAATTTCGCGCATTGGCCGCACAGAGTCGCGTTGTTAAGTGGGCGCATGCCAGTCTCAGATAGTTTGCCGTATGCTTGGTATGACACGCCCAATCTTCGCTGCGCGACCATTAGTGATTTTGAAGAATTGGCGGATGAGGTAGGTTTAAATGTGCTGGAGTGTGTAGCATTAAAAGATGATGGCACCCCCATTACGTTTCTACCCAATTGGCGCGGCAGCTTAGCTGTGTTTCGTTTGCGGAAAAAATAAACACATTTCTACGATGACTAATTGAATGAGCCAATCCGAAACAGCGACTGAGCCAAAAGTAACCGGTTGGCGCCATTATTTCAATCGGCGCATGATGATCTGCGTGATGTTTGGTTTCACGTCGGGTTTGCCACTATTCATTTTGTATAACCTGTTGTCGGCGTGGCTCAAAGCAGAGCAAGTCGATCTCAAAGCGATAGGTTTATTTGCATTAGTTGGATTTCCCTATACGTGGAAATTTCTGTGGTCGCCGTTAATGGATAGATTTCATTTTCCATTATTTGGTCGTCGGCGCGGTTGGATGTTTTTCTCTCAATTGGCGTTGCTGGCAGCGATCGCCAGCATGGGTTTTTTCTCTCCCCTCACTGATTTACCCGCAATTATTTTCCTTGCCGGCGTCATTGCGTTTCTCTCGGCTAGCCAAGATATTGTGATTGATGCATATCGTCGCGAATTATTGTCAGATGATGAGCAAGGGTCAGGTACCGCACTTTTTGTGAATGCCTACAAAATGTCGACCTTGGTACCTGGATCGCTATCACTGATTTTGTCTGACTTTGTTAGTTGGCAGATCGTTTTTTATATTACTGCGCTATTTATGCTGCCGGGTGTGGTGACCACACTCATGATTCGTGAGCCCGCAATTTATGGCGAACCGCCACGCTCCTTACGCGAAGCCGTCGTTGAGCCATTTAAAGAATTTATCCATCGTAGTGGTTGGTCACACGCCTTGTTGATACTCGCATTTATATTTTTGTATAAGCTCGGTGACTCGATGGCCACAGCGTTAGCTACGCCGTTTTATATGGAGTTGGGCTTTACTCGCACCACGATAGGTTTAGTCGCAAAAAATGCGGGCTTATGGGCGAGTTTGGCAGGCGGGATTTTAGGTGCAGTCTGGTTAGAAAAAACGGGTGTTAATCGCGGTTTGTGGATATTCGGCGTTCTGCAGGCGGTTGCCATACTCGGCTTTGCGTTGCTCGCGCAAACGAGCGTTGCTACACCCGGGGTTGAGCCCAGCACCTTAATGCTGGGTTTGGTGATTGGCTTAGAAGCCTTTGCTGTGGGCTTAGGTACTGCTGCCTTCACCGCATTCATTGCCACGACCACTGATCAACGCTATACCGCAACGCAGTTTGCTTTGTTCACCAGCTTGGCAGCTGTACCGCGAACTTTTTTTAATGCATTGACAGGCTTTATTGTTGCGCAAACGGGCTGGTTT
>JBEGSP010000153.1:0-6518 GCA_041179845.1 Pseudomonadota bacterium | reverse complement strand
AGCTAGCAGCATCACGCCTGATAGCAGTGCAAGAAGAATAGACAGCGAAACGTACTCAGCGGAGCCTTGCGATGCCAGTGGCATCAATGCACTCGCTGTCATCAATGAAGAAACGGCGACTGGGCCGACTGCCAGAGTCATGCTGCTGCCAAATAAGGCATAGGCCACCATGGGTAGTAGGCTGGCATAAAGCCCGATCTCGGGTGGCAATCCAGCTAGCATGGCATATGCCAGACTCTGAGGAATCAGCATGACAGTCACGATCAGACCTGCTGTGATATCGCCAGCAATGAATTGGCTCTGATAGGTTTTTAGCCACCTAGGTAGCGGTAAGGCAAGACTCATAAGTCAATCTTTGCTTGAAGCTTCATGAGCCAATTGATTTAGATTTTGTGAGCGAGCGCCGCTGCGGCAAAAAGCCAGTAGGGGGGCAGGACGAGTGGCCAGCAGTTCAGCAAATTTTCGGGCTTGCTGTTCAGTGATCTGACCGCTGACGACGGGAAGGTACTCATACTTGAGTCCGGCGGCGTGTGCCGCGGCCTCCATCATTGCACTGGTCGGTTGATCCGCACCGCCTTCGCCGTCAGGGCGGTTATTTACTACCGTCTTGAAACCCATGGCGGCGACTTCCGCCATATCTGAGGGACTAAGCTGCGGTGCTGTTCCAAATTTGTCGGTGTGGCGTGTAATGTTTGCGCTCATGTTCTCTCCTTCAGGGCAGTGCTTTTTTATAAACAGATCGGGGTAAAATCAATTTCATGGAATACATTATATTGACAAATAAACTGTAAGTAAATATAATGTATTCAGATTAATTAAATACTCGGAGCTGACAATGGTTGCGAATTCACACCCCCACGTCCATGGGATTTTCGATCCTGCTACTTGGACCGTCACCTATGTGGTCTATGAAAAAGCAGGCAGCTCATGCGTCATTATCGACCCAGTTCTCGACTATGACCCGAAATCGGGTCGCACCCGGACTGATACAGCCGATAAGTTGATTAAATTTGTGGAAGAAAAAAAGTTGCATGTGGAGTGGATACTCGAGACTCACGCGCATGCCGATCACATTACGGCGGCCGCTTATCTGAAGCAAAAGCTGGGTGGCAAAACGGCGATTGGCGACCATATTCCAGCGGTGCAAAAAGTATTCAAGGGTATTTTTAATCTGGAGTCTGGCTTCGCGACCGATGGCTCACAGTTTGATCATCTCTTAAAGGATGGTGAGGAATTTCATTTCGGCGATTTGACCGGCAGCACTTTGTTCGTGCCGGGTCATACTCCGGCATGCGTTGCGTACCAGATTGGTGATGCGGTATTTGTGGGTGACACGATGTTTATGCCGGATGTGGGTACTGCACGTTGTGATTTTCCTGGCGGTGACGCAAAAGTATTGTATGGATCAGTCAAAAAAATACTGAGCTTGCCTGACACTACGCGTTTGTTTATGTGTCATGACTACCCGCCGAATAACAGGCCGGTGGCGTTTGAAACGACGGTGGCTGAGCAACGTGCAAAAAATATTCATATGCACGATGGCATTACTGAAGATCAGTTTGTAAAGATGCGAACGGAGCGTGATGCAACGCTAGAAATGCCGGTCCTGATTTTACCTTCGGTGCAGGTGAACATTCGTGCAGGTGATATGCCGCCGAAAGATGACAACGGTATCGCATATTTGAAAATACCTGTGAATGCTCTGTAAAGGGCGATCGTTTAGAGCATAAAAAAAGCCCGCGCTGCATGCGCGGGCTTTTTATTTCAGCGCTTACTAATTACAGGCCGCCGTTTTGCTGAGCAACCATCATGTACAGCATAGGAATCGACAGCATCGTGTTAAAGCGTGAAGTCAGCATCGCCAAGCGTGCAGCGGCTGCTTTTTCTTCAGGCTCAACGGTGACTATGCCCAATGCTTTTTTCTGATTTGGCCAGATGATGAACCACACGTTGAATGCCATCACCAGCGCTATCCACATACCAATACCAATCGCGTGTACTGGCTGGCGCAGGCCCAGTGCATCGGCCAAATAGCCATTCATCCACGCAACTAACAACCCAGTGACTACAGTCGCCAACGCTGCATAGCGGAACCAGAACAGCGCCGTTGGTGCAATCACTTTACCAATCGCAGGCTTTTGCTCGTCTGGGATTTTAGGCATCGATGGAATTTGTACAAAATTGAAGTACCAGAGCAGGCCAATCCACATGATGCCCGACACTACGTGTAACCAGCGCATGAAGAACGCGCCCCAAGCATGACCCATTTGCGGACCGGCACCGGCCACGCTGCTAGCGATCAAGATCAGAAGGATCAAAATCACGATCCCGGCGATGATCGTTCGTCCTAAAGATTGCAGAATTGCAGCCATCACTACCTCCCAAAAATTTCACATGTCAATTTTTATACGGGTTTCAATCCATTTGAAGCCCTTGTAAATCCGCGCGAAGTATAGCCTAAGCGGCAATTTCTCATGGAATGGACTGAAAATCCCGCGATTCTGCTCAATCTTTAGGGGAGGGTCGCGCCGCGATGTCCACCAAGGTGCTGCCTCCGGCCAGCGTGAGTTTGAGCCGTTGTGGTGGTTGTATTTCGGAAGGTTGGCGCAGTACTCGACCCGATTCATCAGCCAAGATCGCATAACCGCGCTCCAGCGTGCGCTGAGGCGCCAGCAGTTCAAGTTGATCGTTGGCGGATTCAAGGGCGTGTTGCCAGCCGGTGAGTCGTGAATTAAATGCCGTCTGCAGTTGCGCCGTTTTAGCGCTTAAGCGTGCGCGAGGCATGCGGGTATCTGGCAAAGCATGTTGCAAGCGGTTGCGTGCTTGTTCGATGCGAAAGCGTGCACCGGTAATGGGTGTGGTGGCGCCATGGCGTAAGCGGTTTAGCAAACTTGATAGCCGCAGCTTTTGATGGTCAATCGCCATGCTGGGGCTGAGTAATCGGTGAGCCATCCAGTCCAGTGTTTGCGAATGATCGTCCAGCACTCGTCGCAATCCATCGGTTAAGTCCAGCGCGTGCTGGTGCAGCTCGGCCAGCCAATCCTCAGTGGGAATAGCGGCCATTTCTGCAGCAGCCGTTGGTGTTGGTGCACGAAGATCAGCCACAAAGTCGGCGATGGTGAAATCGGTTTCATGCCCCACACCGGAAACCACCGGAATAGTTGAGTTAGCAATCGCACGAGCGACGCGCTCATCATTGAATGACCAAAGATCTTCAAGGCTACCGCCGCCACGACAAACAATCAGCACATCGCATTCAGCTCGATCAGATGCGGTGTTAATAGCCGCAGCAATTTTTTCTGCCGATCCTTCGCCTTGTACAGCAGTGGGATACAGAATGATGGGGATATGCGGCGCACGGCGGCGCAGTGTGGTGATGACGTCGCGTAAGGCCGCTGCTTGCGGACTGGTTACGATACCGATCTGACGCGGAAAAACCGGTAGCTCGCGTTTACGATCCGTATCGAATAAACCTTCGTCGGTTAGTTTGGCCTTTAATTTCAAAAAGGCTTCATACAGATTGCCAACACCTGCTTTACGCATGGCTTCGACATTCAGCTGAAAATCTCCGCGTGCGGCATACAAGCTAACTACGGCGCGCACTTCAATCTTGTCACCTTCTCGTGGAGCAAAATCAACAAACTGCGCTCGCCCACGAAACATTACCGCCCGCACTTGGGCCGATGCATCCTTCAGTGTGAAATACCAATGGCCAGAAGCGGCACGGGTGAAGTTTGAAATTTCGCCGCTGATCCAGGTAAGTGGAAAGCTACGCTCCAACAAACGACCGACGGCTTGATTCAGCTGACTGACGGTCAGAATCTCGGAGTTGCTGCTATCGCTGGGTTGGCTTTCAGTGAACATGTATGCGGTCGCAGTAGAAGATGAGTGCGTATTGTCGCTGCTCAGCGTGATTATCGCACTCATGAGCTCGTGAGCTATGACCTCGTGCCTAGTTAACGGGCGAAGTGTGAGCGGCGTGATTTTTTGTCGTTGAATCAGTGACTTTGCTAAAACCAAGCAAGCTTATTCACAGACTTGCCCACACGTTCTGTGTATAACTAGTTTAAGGCAAGCTATATAATCAATTAAGATATAAGAAAGTAAGTAATTGCTTTTTTCGACGATTCGACCCAACTGTATTGGCACTGAGCGCCCGCCATAGCTTGCTGCGGGTTAGCAATGCGGTTACAGTCGCCTCCATTCTTTCCTTTGTGCAGGAGAACGCATTTGTTTGCGATCATTCAAGCAGCCGGTTGGCCGATTTGGTTTTTGCTTATCGCGTCGGTCATATCCGTTACCGTGATTATTGAGCGACTGCTTTATCTACGCGCCGCTAGAATTCTTCCACCTAACTTACTGCCTGAGGTGATTGCAGTAACTCGCTCGGGCAGTGTTGATGCGGAAGTGGTGGAGCGCTTAGAAAGTAATTCGCCCTTGGGTCGTGTTCTGGCCGCGGGTATGCGCAACCGCGAAGCGTCGCGCGAGGTGATGAAAGAAGCGATTGAAGAAGCCGGTCGTGCAGCCGCACACCAGCTCGAGCGTTATTTAACGACCTTAGGAACGATTGCCACGTTAGCGCCCTTGATGGGCTTGTTCGGCACCGTGATTGGCATGATCGAATTATTCGGAGCCACTGGTGGTGTCGGTGCCGATCCGCTGCAAGTGGCCCACGGTATTTCGGTAGCGCTGTATAACACGGGTTTTGGGTTGGCTGTGGCCATGCCATCGCTGGTTTTTCATCGGCACTTTCATGCCTTAGTCGATGGTTTTGTGATCGACATGGAGCAGCAAGCTGTGCGCTTTGTTGATACTGTTACCGGTCAGCGAGACTGAGATGAATTTTCGAAAAGGCCAGCGGCGCGCACCGCCTGAGATTAATCTAATTGCCTTCATCGATGTGTTGTTGGTGATTTTGATTTTTCTGATGGTGAGTACGACATTCAGTAAATTCACTAGTCTTAACGTGAGTCTTCCGTCGGCTGAGGCGGATTCAAGCCCTTTACCCAAATCGATTACGGTCGCAGTTGATGCGCAAGGTCATTACGCTATTCAACAGCAGCGCGTAGCGGCTACTGATCCAGCATCGCTGGCCACAGTGTTGCGTGAGGCAGCCCACGGAAATGCTGAGATGACGGTGGAGATTCATGCGGATGCGATGGCCAGTCATCAGTCGGTCGTGCAGCTGATGGAAGCGGCGCGCATTGCGGGATTACCTAAATTGGTATTCGCTGCTCAGTCGGGCGCGGCGCGCTAGCTAATCGTCGGATGTTCATCTATTTTCTTAAGCCTACTCAGTCATAGCATGACGCAGCGATCGTCGATTGAAATATTCCTAACTCGCGCTTGGCTTAGTCGCTGTCTCATGGCGTGGTTGTTGTGGCCGATTTCTTTGCTATTTGGATTACTTACTGCGATCCGTCGTTGGTTGTTTGCGGTGGGCGCGCTTGAGCAAACGCATTTACCTGTCCCAGTGATTGTGGTCGGTAATATTTATGTCGGTGGGACCGGCAAAACTCCTTTGGTGATTTGGTTAAGCCGGTGTTTACGCGATCAAGGATTTGTACCCGGTGTGATTTCGCGTGGTTATGGTGGTGATGCTAACCGAGTGGTAGAAATCAACGCGCAGATGTCGCCGGATGATATTGGTGATGAACCTTTGCTTATCCTACAAAGAGCGGGTGTGCCGTTAGTCGTGGGGCGCAATAGAGTTAGCGCGGCGAACGCTTTATTGAATGCACATCCGGAAGTGAATGTGATTATTTCTGACGATGGTCTACAACATTACGCTCTAGGTCGCGATATCGAAATTCTTTTATTTGACGAACGCGGCATCGGTAATGGCTGGTTGTTACCTGCAGGGCCATTGCGCGAGCCGGCATCGCGGCGATTTGATTTTCGCGTGTTGAATGGATTAGCGTCTGTGGGAGAAAATTCATTTTCCATGCAGCTCGTCGGTCAGCATGCTGAGCAGTTAATTAACCGAGCGCAGACCAAAGCGCTCAAAGAAATTCCAGACAATGTATCGATTGCGGCTGCTGCAGGTATTGGGCATCCCGAGCGTTTCTTTAAGATGCTCAAACAGTGTGGGGTGAACGTACAAGAACAGATCGCTTTACCCGATCATTTTGATTACGCCACTAATCCATTTGTGTCATTACAGGCAGACATCATTCTGATCACTGAAAAGGATGCAGTAAAATGTAGTAGGCGAAATGGCTTGGCGGATGATCCCAGACTGTGGGTAGTACCTGTTGAAGCAGCCATTGCAGGTCCGTTTTCTGAACATCTTGTGGAGAAATTGCGTGGATACCCGACTGCTTGATATTCTTGTCTGCCCTCTGTGCAAAGGGCCATTGAAGTTCGACAAGCAAGCACAAGAACTCATCTGCAATCCCGATCATCTGGCGTTTCCGATCCGCGATGGCATTCCTATTATGTGGGCAGAACAGGCGCGCGATATGAACGCAGCCAACTCGCAGCAGAGCGATTCATTTAAATAGCCTTTGCAATTCTGA
>JBEGSP010000152.1:0-2888 GCA_041179845.1 Pseudomonadota bacterium | reverse complement strand
ACGACTAAGCGTACCGGCGCGCCATTTTGATTCAGAAGTGTCTGCCCATACATACCCACACAGAGCAACGCCAGCGGATGATTTGCTTCGTCGATTCGCAAACCTTCCACATATGGCCAGTCGAGTATGCGACTGTTCACACCTTTCATTTGAGCGGGATCGGCGAGTGACGTAAATTCCACATATTTGGCATTGCCCGTTGGCTCTACCTTTCGAATTAACTCGGAGAGCGAGTAACCGATCCAGGGTATGGCCATCGACCAGCCTTCGACACACCGCAGCCGATACAAACGCTCCTCTAGGGGCGCCAGCTTCATCAGGGCGTCGATGTCTAAGGTAAGCGGCTTCTTGACCTCACCATCAATTTTGATGATCCAAGGACGGGTTTTCAAACTACCGGCATACAACATGGGGTCACCCTTGTCGGTACCGAACTCATAAAAATTATTGTATGAAGTCGCGTCGTCAAATTTAGTCGGCGCGTCCTTAGCTGTAAATGCTGGATTCGGTGACGCAGTCAGCCTAGGGCGCGCACTTTCTGCTGCCAAGGCATTACTGGCAATACTGGTGGCTGTCAACGCACCTGCGGCGAGTTGATGCATGAACAAACGCCGCGACTCAACCACGTGCTGCGGCGTGATCTCAGAGCCCGAGATGTGACTAAAACGAGGCCTCTTAATCAGCATAGGAACTCCATTATCAAAAAATTACCAGAATACGTGAATTAAAAAAGGCTGCACTAGGCAGCCTTTTTTGTTTTTACAGTTCGCCGTAAGAATGCAAACCGGAGAGGAACATATTCACACCGAGGAAAGCAAAGGTGGTCACCAGCAAACCAATCACTGCCCACCATGCGGCAATTTGACCTCGCAAACCCTTCATCAACCGCATGTGTAACCATGCAGCGTAGTTTAACCAAACAATAAGCGCCCACGTTTCTTTGGGATCCCATGACCAATAACCACCCCATGCATCGGCTGCCCACAAGGCGCCCAGAATAGTGGCGATGGTAAAAAATGCAAAGCCTACTGCGATCGCTTTGTACATGATGTCGTCAAGTACTTCCAGCGATGGCAATCGATCTTCAAACACGCCCTTAGATTTGAAAAGATAAGCAACGCCTACCATCGCTGCCAACGCGAAGGTTCCATAACCAATAAAGTTGGCGGGCACATGTATTTTCATCCACCAACTCTGTAATGCAGGTACCAGTGGTTGGATTTCTTGTGCGTCACGGCTGCTCATATACCAAAGAAGAAATCCAACAGCGGCTGAAATAACGAGCAGAATAAAAGCACTCACTTGCCGAGTCGCATATTTCTCTTCGTAGAAAACGGTAAACAGAGCCGTGATCAAACAAAATAAAACAAAAACTTCATACAAATTGGAAACGGGAATATGGCCAATATCGGCACCTAGCAAATACGATTCGTACCAGCGAACCATCATGCCGGTAAATCCCATCAAGATCGCTGCCCAGCACAATTTGCTACCTACTGCCGAACCGAAATCAGTTCGTGCCAGCAAACCACCCCAGTGAAAAATCGTCGATAAGAAAAACAACATGCTCATCCACAGGATGGCAGACTGACTAGAGAACAAATATTTGAGCAAGAAGCGTGTTTGCGCCATCTCGAGATTGCCGCCGTACTGAGCAATCGTCCACAGTGACAATGCGCCGATCGACAACATGAGCAAACGTACCGGCCGCCAATACCAACCAAGCCAAACAAAGGTTGGAACTGCAGCGAGCAAGATACCTTTTTCATAGATATCCATGAACTCGCCGTAACGATTCAGCGAAAACAACGCGCCAGCCGCTAAAACAGCTAAGAACAGCCAATCAAACCATGTGCGACTTTTCAACAGGCCAGTCGTTTCAGTGTAAGAAGGATTCTGGGTCAACTCCATTATTTCTCTCCGCGTAAGGCAGGCTATGCAAGTGCGATTAGTATAGTGCAGGCCTAATAACGCTGCTGATTACCCAGGTTGTAATCATGGGCAGGCTCAGGAATGCGTTAGATCGCCCTTCAGCTGCTCAAATTCTTTGTCAAAGTCTAGGCTGCGGCGCTGCGTGCTCATCGCCATTAGCGCATGACTACCGCCCTCAGCATCGGAACGAATCCACACCCACAAACGCCGCTCGCGCACGTAGAGCATGGCAAACACACCCACTACCAAGAAAAGACAGCCCAGATAAACCACATTTTTTCCAGGAGAGCGCGTTACTTGGAAAACCGATGCCTTTACCTGTTCAAATCCCTGCAATTGCAACATGATGGGCGCGTCATAAAAAAATGCATCCGCCATCGCATTGGTCGCCAATTGTAAGAAGCGGCCATTTTTTTCGTCCGCCGTCATGACTGGCAATCCATCTTTTTCGCGTGCCAGTTGCCATAATTCCCACAGGCTGCCGTTCAGTATCTTCATGAAAAGGTCTGCTGCCTTTTCCTGCTGATCTTCAGGTAACTTACCAATGAAACGCGCAATGGCCACATAACCTGAAGATTCGCGATCACCAATAAACACATTCAGGCTGCGCGCCGAAGAGGCTTTGAGCTGCTCGCGTAAGTTCGCATTAGATTTCGCATCGAGCGGTACTTTTTCTGCATAACGACTAGATGCTTTTTCACGCAAACCCGAATCACTTAACGCAGCACGTAAACGCATCCATTCATTCATGGAGTTTTTTTCATCTGCAGGGATGCGCAAATAACGAAAGCCATCGGCAGGAGAATCACGCAGACCGGCCAGAAAAATTTCTGCACCATCGATAGTCACTGGCAGCATGTAATTATTAAATTCGCGAGCCTGACCAGTCTTATCGCGTAATTTGTATTGAACGCTGGGCCCAACATTTTTGAGGTCTTTGGTTTTTTTGTTTTTCG
>JBEGSP010000151.1:0-5431 GCA_041179845.1 Pseudomonadota bacterium | reverse complement strand
GTATTAAGGCTTCAATGGCTGATAAATTACCTGTTTTTCCTTCAACGATGGGTTGGTAGGCTAATTGGAATAAATCCTCTTCGAGTGCTGTACGCATTTCTTGTTCAAGTATAAAAATTCGTGCTCCATTTTTTACTATGGCAGCAGAAAAAAATTCATACTGGTTACGTCCAGCATTTTTTGCATGCCGCATGGCGGCGTCTGCACACTGAATCAATTTG
Source organism: Pseudomonadota bacterium (assembly GCA_041179845.1). Classification (GTDB taxonomy): domain Bacteria; phylum Pseudomonadota; class Gammaproteobacteria; order Burkholderiales; family Burkholderiaceae_D; genus Pernthalerella. The sequence goes on along the minus strand of JBEGSP010000151.1, from coordinate 5,210 downwards.
TCGATGTCTTCCCCATCTTCAGGGTACTGACTGATGCCTATGCTGGGTGACATGCGTATTTCTAACCCATCAAGCAAATACGGCTCACGCAGGCGCGAGATAAACATCGATGCTGCTGATTCAATAATGTCTCTAGAGCGAATATTTGCGATGACGGCAATAAACTCATCACTACCTAAGCGCCCAACGATATCTCCATCGCGTGATGTTTCCACAAGGCGTTTGGATACTTCCTTGAGCAGTTGATCTCCTACATCTCGACCGTAAGTATCGTTAATAGGTTTAAAGCGATCGAGATCAAAAAATAGCAAAGCCATTTTGGATTTATTATCACGAGCGTTAGTGATTAACTGGCCACCCATATCGTAAATCAACACCCGATTCGGCAAGCCAGTCAGTAAATCATGTTTCGCAGCCATTAACAGTTGCCGTTCTGCGTCACGCAACTCGGTAATATCGGTCGCAAAACCGCCTATGCCGAAGGTCTCTTTGGTATCTAGATAATCAAGAGGAAATTTAATGAATTTAAAGTTACGCCAACTGCCTGTATGGTCAGGCATGTCAAATTCAAATTCCACTGGGGACCGAGTCGCAAGTACCGTTAAATCAGCCTCAATAGATTTAGAGGCGACATAATCGGGCAACGTATCTTTGATCATCTTTCCAGTCAAACTCGAATCATGCGGAGAAAACGTCGCGATATAACTTCGGTTTGCTAGTAGTAATCGACCCTCAAGGTCTTGCATTGAAATTAATACGGGACTGTAATTCACTAAATTTTGTAGCTCTGATTGTTGGCGAATCAATGCTGCTTCAATAGATTTTTTATCCGTAATATCTGAAATAAAACTCACGCCTATCGGCCCAAAGGGTGTTTCAGAAATACCGATGCTGGTTTGTACCGGAAAGACTGAACCATCTTTACGTCGACCATTCAGAGGAATGTCACTTAAGATTTTTGCTTTAGGCTTGGAAAAAAATTCTCCTCGATGTAGTCGATACTGATGTTGTAAGGCATCCTCCATCAGGATATCGATATATTTTCCTATCAGTTCTTGCGGCGCATAGCCAAACATTTGGTGTGTGCAGTCATTCGCTATTTTTATTTTTCCATCGCCATCGACGGCAATGACGCCTTGTGCAGAGGCTTCAAGTAAGGCGCGATTCGTTAATTCACTTTGTTGGAGTTCACCATTGCGAGTCTGTAGTTCTAAGAGCAAGGACTCGGATTGAATTTTTTCTCGCCGGATTAATTCACCCAATACGCTCAACAAGGTACCAATAACCCCAAATAGAAGCAGTCCCGTTGCCATGTCAGCGGCCACAGGTTGCACAGCAATAGTGGCGCGATTAAACAGTAACCAGGCGGAAGCCATCGATAAGGCGGTAGCTAGCAGTCCAGGCCCTAACCCACCGTAAAGGGCACTGATTGTGACCGCCGCCGTCAATACAAGGAAAGGAGCCGCACCATGGAAGGCGAGTTCCAAAAAGAAACGTATCGTGGCCGCGATAGCAACCACCACCAACGCAAAAAGATAGGGATTTTTCCCCTCAAGCCCCAATTTTGATAACAGTGTTGTTTTCTGCATGCGCTCCCTCCGACTTCAGGGAGATCACATGTTGTGCACCAAGTTCAGCGATTAGGAGAGATTGTCGACCTGGCTCAAGCAAATCAGCTGAACAGGGTGGAGAGGCCTAGGTGGATGCGTGATTTGAGTTAGCGGCGGCGCTTACTAACCAGTTTATTTAGGGCATTCAGTAAGTCAGCATTGCGTGGTGTGACCTCTAGCGTATGCGCAAGTGCTGCAAACGATTGCACCGCTGTATCGGGTAAAGGAGGTGGAGCTTGGTAAGTGCGCAGTGTTGAAGCGGGTGCCGACACTGTTTTGACGTTCACCTTAATACTGTCGATTGGCCAGCCCCGCTCTCTAAGCGATGTCGTTAAACCGGGCAGGGAGTGGCGCAGACGGGTAGCGACTGCCGCATTTGGTACGGCGAGTTGCAAAATATTTTCATGCAGCTTGAGCACTTTGCAGCTAGATAAAGCCGGTGGTAACAGACGCTCACAGTCCGCTTGCAGCCGCGTTAGCGTTTCTATAATCGGCAGTAACGAGGCTAGGCCGTCTGTCGAATCAAGGAAGTCCGCGGCCCCACGTGCGTTGGCCCGTTGTTGGGGGCGTCGGGCGGGGGTGAAATTGGGCGTGCGGGAGGACATACGAAGACAGTAGCACATTCTCATTTTGCCAAGCGAGGTAAGGCGGCAGGATGATGCCAGCATGCTAAAATCCTGCCTTTGCTCGTTTCAGCTTCCGCCCACCCGTTGGCCCTCTTGCGGTCGCTGCGACGCCCGTCCCTCTTGACTATCCGAGCATGTCCTTACTCACCAAAATTTTCGGCAGCCGCAATCAGCGCTTGCTAAAGACCTTACAGAAAACCGTACGCGATATCAACGCACTTGAATCCGCGTTGGAACAACTGTCCGACGATGCTTTGAAAGCAAAAACGCCCGAGCTAAAAGCGCGTCTTGCTGCGGGTGCGACGGTTGACTCTATCCTGCCCGAGGCATTCGCTGTTTGTCGCGAAGCGAGTAAGCGTGTTCTTAAAATGCGCCACTTTGATGTGCAGCTAATCGGTGGCATGGTTCTGCATCAGGGCAAGATCGCTGAAATGGGTACAGGTGAGGGTAAGACCTTGATGGCGACCTTACCCGCTTATTTAAATGCGTTAACGGGTAAAGGCGTTCACATCGTCACCGTCAATGATTACTTGGCGCAGCGTGATGCCGATTGGATGGGGCGTTTGTATGGTTGGCTAGGTTTAACCACTGGCGTCAATCTTTCGCAAGCCTCGCATGATGTTAAGCAAGCAGCCTACGCAGCTGACATCACCTACGGCACGAATAATGAATTTGGTTTTGATTATTTGCGCGACAACATGGTGTACGAGTTGGGCGATCGCGTGCAACGTAGCTTGTCATTTGCAATTGTCGATGAAGTCGATTCGATTTTGATCGATGAGGCGCGTACACCGCTAATCATTTCAGGTCAGGCAGAAGATCACACCGAGCTGTATCGCAAGATCAATGCACTGCCGCCATTGCTGACACTTCAAGTTGGAGAAGAAACGCCGGACGGTAAGGGCGTGGTTGAAGTGCCGGGCGATTACACTAAAGACGAAAAAGCAAACACTGTCTTGCTCACTGAAGCTGGGCATGAAAAAGCTGAGCGCATACTCACTGAGATGGGTTTGTTGCCTGTGGGCGCATCCCTTTATGACGCAGCTAACATCACACTGATTCATCATTTGTATGCAGCATTGCGTGCGCATACGCTGTTCCATAAAGATCAGCAGTACGTAGTGCAAAACGACGAAGTCGTCATCGTCGATGAATTTACGGGTCGATTGATGTCGGGCCGCCGTTGGTCTGATGGCCTGCATCAGGCTGTTGAGGCCAAAGAAGGTGTGCGGATTCAAAACGAGAATCAAACGCTGGCGTCAATTACCTTCCAAAATTATTTCCGCATGTACGGCAAGCTCTCCGGTATGACGGGAACAGCGGATACTGAAGCCTACGAATTTCAGGAAATCTACAATCTTGAAACGGTGGTGATTCCGCCGAATCGTCCTAGCCAGCGCAAGGATAAGCAAGATCAGGTGTTCAAGAATGCACCGGGTAGATATCGCGCAGTTATCGCTGATATCCGCGATTGCTACGAGCGCGGACAGCCAGTGCTGGTGGGTACGACATCAATTGAAAATTCTGAATTGCTGTCAACTATGCTGACGCAAGAGAATTTGCCGCATAACGTGTTGAATGCAAAACAGCATGCACGCGAAGCAGAAATCATCGCTCAGGCAGGCCGCCCTAAGATGATCACCATTGCGACCAATATGGCCGGTCGCGGTACCGATATTGTGTTGGGTGGTAATGTCGACAAACAAGTCCAGTTGATCGATGCCGATAGCTCACTGACGCAAGCCGACAAAGATCAGCGCGCGCAAACACTACGTGATGAATGGCAGTCTTTGCATGAACAAGTCGTCGCAGCGGGTGGCTTGCATATTATTGGTACCGAGCGCCATGAGTCACGCCGTATCGATAACCAGTTGCGTGGTCGTTCTGGTCGTCAGGGTGATCCAGGCTCGTCGCGTTTCTATCTCTCTTTAGATGATCCTTTGTTGCGTATCTTCGCCGGTGATCGCGTACGCGCGGTGATGGAACGTCTCAATATGCCTGAAGATGAGCCGATTGAAGCTGGCATTGTGTCGCGCTCCATCGAATCAGCGCAGCGCAAAGTAGAAGCACGCAATTTCGACATTCGTAAACAATTGCTTGAATATGATGATGTCGCTAACGACCAGCGCAAAGTCATTTATACCCAACGTAATGAACTGCTCGAAGCTCAGGATACGTCTGAGATCAGTCGGTCTTTACGTCATGGCGTGTTTACCGAATTGTTTCAGATTTACGTTCCTCCTGAGTCGATGGAAGAGCAGTGGGACCTCCCAGGTTTAGAAGCGGCACTCGCGGGTGAATGGCAGATGCCTATGTCGCTAACGGAGATGCTGAAGGCTGAGCCGGATTTGATTGATGAAGATTTACTCGAGCGTGTTCTGCAGGCTGCTGATGCCGTGCATAACGCAAAAGTTGATTTAGTTACGCAAGAATCGTTTAGTGGTTTTGAACGGAATGTGATGTTACAAAGTGTCGATTCGCACTGGCGTGAGCATCTGGCTGCATTAGATCATCTGCGCCAAGGTATTCATCTGCGTGGTTACGCACAAAAAAATCCTAAGCAAGAGTACAAGCGCGAAGCGTTTGAGCTGTTTTCACAGATGCTGGATTTAATTCGTAATGATGTAGTGCGTTTAATCATGACAGTGCGTGTGCAATCGCAGGAAGAAATTGCCGCTGCTGAAGAGCAGTTATCGCATTCGCATCTAGAGAACGTGAATTACCAGCACGCAGATTTCAATCCTAATTTGGCACCAGAAGAATTATTGGCACCAACCGCGATTGATGAGCGTTCTAACGCGCCCCTGAGTAACGAGCTTCACAAGGCAGGTCGGAACGATCCTTGCCCCTGCGGCAGCGGTAAGAAATTTAAGCAGTGCCACGGCAAATTGGCGTGAACGTAATCGTTTACTGATAGTCAGGCGGTTGCGCCATCTAGGGCCCCGGCAATTACTGGGGCCTTAGTTTTTTAGAC
>JBEGSP010000150.1:0-15773 GCA_041179845.1 Pseudomonadota bacterium | reverse complement strand
CGGTGCCCGGCTCAAGTGACTCAATCCACTCAAGCGTCTCCGGCTCTTTGGTGGCAAAAGTATCAGCCCTGTATCGATTCAACCAATTCGGCACAACCAACTGAATTCTGTGCCCGTTATGCACAACAAGACACGTAGATTGCATAAGTCTGGATAGAAAGGCGCTATTAAAATTTTTTCCGGTCCTAAGCTTGCTAGCTGCGATAAAAAATTCTGCAAACAGTCTACCCATCGTTTGCGATATACACCTGAAAAGATGACCCATGCGTTTCTTTCTTTCAATGCCAAAACGGTCCGAGCTTTCTTGAGCCAAGTCTTTCATCTCCAATCGCCCAACGATTATGGCTTGGCCTAAAAAAAGCAGCGAGCAAACTAAAGATCCGATAAAGTTTTCCACTTCCATTTTTCGGGATCCTAAAAAAACGTGAACGCCCGAGTATGTATTTCTCTAAGTCCGCTTTATTCTGTTCAACCCAAAACTGGTTCAGCTCATCAGAGCGAATAAGTGCAAGCGCGTAGTCGTTGTAACCATAAGCAGACGCTGCCATCACCAGCGCGTAGAGCTTCCAATTAGCATCATCTGCTGAGTGCTCGCAAAGCCAGGATGTCAGGGACGATAGCGGTCGAAAGTAAAGTGCATCGCCAAAAATCAGTCGTCCCTTTGTGGGGCCCCCAGCATCAAGACCTGTTTTGTGCCGCCAATAGGTGCCCCGAATATCCCAGAGCTCCAGCCCCAGCTTTTCTCTGATGTATGCATCTACTTGACTGAAAAGCGGCTGATCTTCATAAATTGATGCGAACTCAATTTCAACCTCCAAGCCGATTAAGTGCTTTGTGAAATACGCCTCACCACCTTTGAGAATTTCGAGCTCTGCACCTTGAACGTCAATTTTTGCAAAATCTGTATCACTCAATGTGCCACATTGCTCCAAAGCATTGACCGTAGTCGCTTCTACTTCCATGCGTTGAACTTTGCTAAATCGCGCCGCCTCAGGAAATTGCTCCAAAAACTCATGGTTGGGTTCGTATACGGATGACGTACCGGGGGAAGCGTTTAGGTTGAGAGAAAGTCTCTCAGAAGCACTCCAAAGGGCAACTTCAATCACTTTATCGGCACTTGCAGCCTTCAACAAACGTGCAGCCTCTTTCACATCAGGCTCAACGAAGGTCGTAGATAACCACTCAGACGGCCAGTCAGTCCATGGCCACTGAAGACCACCTCTTGCCCCAATATCAAGGAGACGGAGTTGTAGTGGTAAAAAATTTGCACTCATATCATGTCAAGTAATAATACTGAAGAATTTATCTAATTCCTCAGTACTGGTTCGATGGATCGGGCCAAAACTAATATATTAGTCGGCAAGCTTTACTACGCAGAGAAAATAAAAAGGAGAAATGTGTCTATCTCGGTAAGGCACAAATCCCAGAAGTAAAGCCGCGACATAACTTTTAATCAGATCGTCCGTTTGTTTGCGCCTCAGTCATAGGGCGATAGTGCTCACATCTATTGCAAGGACTAAAAGCCCCTGTCTCAAAGGCAATTTTTGTTTTTTGATTGCGCTGAATTGATGTATAAAGCTCAGGCAAAGGAGTTTCTAACAGTGAACCAAGTACATGCTCAAGGCCATAGTCTTGACAACAAAGCGCAACATTGCCATTAGGAAGCATGACGCCCTGATTAAGCCGCCTATAACCACAATAATATTTGGCACTTGGATCTCGGATAGTCTCCGACACTTTTAAATTAAAATTTTTCGCATTTATTGCTCCCACTCGAGTATTCAGATACTTTGCCTGAACAACTTCTTTACCATGGACTGCGACAACATATGAAATGCTTCTATGCAATTTCTCTCCAATTAGAAAAACTTCATATGGAACGCCTACTGAGACGAGTCGCTCCAAGACTGACGCCACATATTGTGCATACTGCTCATCAAATCGCCCCTTCATTAACCCCTCGTCATCTGGCAAATGAAGTGTTATCCCCTCCTTAAAAATCATCAGATTCTCTAAAAAAAATTCTTGAGATTTTTTAGGGCCCAGCAGTGTTGTACTGATAATCTGCTTGTATCCATGGTCCGCGAAGAGACTGACTATATCGGGAAAGTCGTTACAGTCAAAGGGCTCCGTAAAACCAGTCCATCTTAACTGTGTGGTAATTGGAATATTCAATACACACGCTTTTGCAGTCTCAAGAGTTAACTGCTTAGGATCACCAGCATAGTTGAATTTATAGCTTTTTATATAAGAATCTTGCGGGCAGTAATCACACATTTTGCCGCATGCGGAGCGAACGGAAATCTCCAATCGATCAATATCACTTTTTGATGCCGAAAAGGGTGTGGCAAATTCATGCAATGCTGGTAGTTCCATAATATTTTCCAAATTAATTAATTTTCAAAATTAGATTGATTGCTCCTCGGCTCATTTAAAAAATGAGTCATGACCTATTTCATGCGATTCATTGAGGTCCGTATCTATTGATTAAATATTTTCACCTTTCTTAATTCTAATCAAAAACGGATGCGATCCAGGACGACAACTCATCACGACCTCGCAAGACTGGAAGGCCGCGGGCTGCAGGATCGTCAAAAGCAATCCATGACATTGGATCATAATATGCACTAGGTCTCCCTTCATTTTGGGCGTATAGAGCAGTTGATGTAAATGGAAATGATATAGTTGCTTGGCAAATTCGAACCAAGGGGATTGCGGAGCACGCCGGAGGGACAAGAGTTACGCTACTTTGGGCTTCCAATTGCTTCAGCAACCTGCCGTATCTTTTCTCACCCCGAGGTCCAATGTCTCGCTTCTGCTTAACAGCCATATGTACATTGCTTTTTAACAACACCTCATAGATATCTTCCAAAAACCGATGTTGGATGCATGGAAAACGCCGCAGGTATTCGCCCAATGTTGTAATACCAAAATGTGCCGATCTACGATGTGGGGGCACATCAAAGACAGCTACTGATGGGTATGAAAGTGCAGGCAATTCATTGTTTAAACTTGCGAAGTAAATTGGTCCAACCACTTCAACATCATAAACTCCATCTATCTCTGCCCGTATAGTTTTCTCTTGATATGAATCCCACACCAAGTATTTAGGCCAGTTAGCGGCACCCCACTCATAGCGCTGTGACGCGCGTTGTTTTTCCATGCTAATATTTTCAGATGTTGAATAAAAATAGCATGTAATCTGTGCCCCTCTCTTAGCTGCCTCATATGTCCACATAGGTCGATATACATTTCCTGAATAGTGGAAAAAGTACTCCTCAGCGACAAAATCATTTGAGACCAACGACATTGCTTTCGCCCTAATAGCTTCTGGCAAAACAAATGCATTCCACCAATCGCCACGAAGTGCGTGGCCCGCGCTTAATATAACTGATTTAAAAAACCAACAACAATAATTAATAAGCTGCTTACCCCCTCTTAGGGATAAGTATGGCGGTTGAAGGTAGTCACAGTCGCACCTAGAATTCGTCGCCGCCAATACATCATGTCGCACTTGAAGGTCAAGCCTGCGGTTACGCCACGACTTGTACCAACTCAATATGTCGTACCCTTCGCCTGAGGCTGGCGGTAAATTAGAACTGCTTAACCCCATGAAATGTACGAAACCTTTCTTTGCCCCCTCCCTTTTTTGAAGGGTGTTTATTACACCCGACAGTAGAATTTTTAGCCCCGTAAAAAGGCCCAATACCCAATACTTTAATATCAATGTATGCCAAACAACCAAAGACTTCCGCTTGGAAACTCCAAATCCATGCTCTTCCAATATCTCTAGCCATGCCGCTGGCATGGCATAGCTCAAAGACTTAGTATTACTGCCAATTTGGTATAGATTTCTTTTGGTCAACTCTCCGCCAGCGAGCCTCTGAATTAATAATTGCTTTACAACAATATCAGCATGCTGCTGACACACACCAAAAACAAGCTTAGAGGCCGTCTGTTTTGCTTCACTTACCTTCGCATCTACAAAGCGCTCTCTTATTGCTCGAAACGTTTGGAGATTAGCTTTACGGTATGCTCGCATTGTCATTCTTATACGAATTTTTTGCCTGCTAACAAACCAGCCTTGCAATCGAAAAAGATAGAAATGCAATTTGTTACCTAATTAATTGGTAGTTTGAAAACGCAATCATTGCCGTTTCTTTCCTAGAGATCATGAGCTCTTGATTGGAGGTTAGGTCGCACAAATTTCAGCTGGTACTTCACGAAGATTCCTTTACTGTGACTGCAATAGCTATTAATGAATGGTTAATGCTTGTTTTTTTCAAAAAAGAGTGTAAGGGCTCCAAGATTGGCCCGCGCAAGGTCTTAGCTTATCCGAATAATTGCTTGGACAATTCGTAGGCATAGACTCGTTAAAATCAATAAATATTCTTTTACCTCTAAAAGTATTCATACTCGCCACAAAGAAACTGAATCATAATGACTGAGGGTAGTGTTTCGGTGCATCACAAATGAACAATACGCGTTACTTTTTCAGTTATCAGGCCTTACCATTCCAACGGGTACACCAGTAACAGATAGCCTTCTATAGTTTTCATATTCAAGCAACCGTGTCCGCTCGATTTGCGATTTCAAGAATCCACCGAGTTTCCACATATCACTTTCATGCCATGCACCCGCAAAATGTAAAAAATAGTTCTGATGCATTGCGGCTTCCACACACTTGCGAATAAGATCTTCGTCGAAACGGCCATAGTCGTATAAGAACGGATACTTCCACGCCATTTCATAAGGCCAAATCGCCTGGAATCGGTAATCTAACCAAGCAACCCGCCCCCAATTCTGAATTTCATAATTAACGTGAGTTTGATCACCGCCACTCGTAACAGATTTGACATTTCTATCGTACTTATCGAACCAACCCCGCATAAGCTGAGCATGTTCTCCAACATTAAAGACAATTAAGCCCATGCATGCTTCATCTGCCTGGACTTCCAACCCATGATAGTCATACAACTGCTCAAGAGACATGAACAATGCCGAGTCTAACGGGTAGCTACTGTCATAGCAGGTGTGACGCAAGAAAGCTAAGCGCCGTTGAACTTCTTCCAAAGGAAAAGGGAGGTTCTTGCGAATTGATGTCAAGCCAATTTTGTCAGAGTCGTAATTATTAAAAATATTCGGGGCAATCGGATTGATTAGGATGTCGGTATCGAGATAGCAAACGTTATTTGCGTTGATGCCCGCCCTGAGGAGGGTTTCGCCTATCAACATCTTTTGCCAAGTTGCTTTCTTCCATTTCTTTTCATCGGAAGAAATTAGGTCGTGATCGAATACCACCAAGCCCAAGCCATGCCGACCGCAATATTCGATCCAACCAGGCAAGGCAGATTTCTCCCAAGAACTGTAGTAGGTATTTCCGATTGCAATGGTCGCAATCAGGTTTCTTGAACTTCCGAGGGGTACTATCACCTTCATCACCAAACTCCCCAACCACCGTCAACAAAAAGATTCTGCCCCGTTACATACGCAGACATGTCAGTTGCAAGGTATGCCACCACACCGCGAAAATCGTCTTCGGTTGCCATGCGGCCGAGAGGCGTACGCGCTTCGTATCGCTCAACAAAAGCCTGCGCCTGGCCTCGCGCAACTCCACCCGGCGAAATGGCATTGACGCGCACTGAGGGTGCCATAGTGGTCGCAAGCCAACGGGTCAACTGGAGCAGCCCCCCCTTGGATGCTGCATAGGCTGCAGGATTGCTCATCGAAGTGTCCTTGTAGAGCCCCCAATCTGGTCCGTACTCGCCATAAATGGATCCAATATTAATAACGCTACCGTGACTGGTTGCATTTAGGAGGGGGGCGAGCCCTTGGCACAAATGAAATGCTGCCGTGAGATTCACTTCAAGCGCGCGACGCCAAGTTTCAATTGACTGGTCGGGAAAAGGAACCCCCCATCCCTTAAGGCGGGAAGTACCTGCAAATGCAGCATTGTTGATCAAAATATCAAGGCGCCCCTCATTATTTAGCTCACCGATTAGTGATTCGCGCTCAGGTTGAGACTCAAGATCGCAATGGCGGGTAACGACATCTACCCCCCAAACCTGACTTGTTGCATCAGCCAATAAGTTAAGCCCTGTATTCGGATAGTCAAGGAGCACTAAATCAGCCCCAAGCTCGGCTAATGTACTCGCCATAACGCGCCCCAAACCACCAGCAGCACCGGTAATCATAGCTCGCCTACCATTTAGCTTCATTAGCCTGTTAAGTGTTGTCATGATTGATCGCTTTCATCAAGCATTCAGCAATCTGGAAGTCCAGAAGGGTATCGATATCGATAGCACGCTCAGGTGGCACCTCGACAGCACGAACCCGCCCTTCGAATAAAGAATTTCTCGTTAGTACGAACTCGGGATTGGCGACATAAGCAACCGTTGCCATATCAAAAACTGGGGGGGCATCTTGGCGACGCGACACATGCCCGACAGGTGGGATAACAAGTCCTACCGTGCCATCTCCGTTGCGCTTTACCATGTTGAAATAAGGACTGCGGTGTGCAGCACTAATCGTCACAACCACATCAGCGCCGCCAAGGGCAAAATCATCGAGACAGCGGTCAATATCGTACGGCTTACGCATTGGCGCTGTAACTGGTACAGAAACCATGACTTTAGGCAAGCCGCTTTCTTCTTTGATGTAATTAAGCGCATGCCTCCAAGCGAGCCACTCCTGACTGTCATCGCGCGCTAGTTCAGCAGGTCGCATGAAGGGCACCTCAGCACCATATTGCCTAGCGACCGCTGCGATCTCATTTGAATCAGTGGACACGACGATCCGTTCGATACGTTTGACTGCTTTCGCATGCTCAATAGCCCAAGCAATCATAGGCTTACCGCACAGTGGGCGTATATTCTTTCCGATCAACCCCTTGGAGCCGCCACGTGCAAAAATGAAGGCAACGACTTTCATTTAATCATTTCCGAAGCCGTCGGGATAGCGTCATTGCCAGTAGCCGAACGCCGAGCGGCTTCGATGATAATTAGCGACGCAAGTCCGTCCTGACCACTGACAATTGGCACTCGACCATCTCGGATACAGGCGATGAAATGTTGCCATTCAGCAATATAGCTCTCGTTGGGCTGTGGTTTGTGTTCCGATATCTTTTTCCATTCTGTGCCACCGGCCGGGAAATACTCAACGACACCCTCCAAGCCGCTCCAGCGCAGACTACCATTTTCGCCAATTGCTAGGCACTGTCGCGTGGTGTCATGTCGAACCAAATCCATGCTCAGATTGCCGATGAGGTTACGACCTTTGATATTCGCTTCAAATCCAAGAATCAAATGTGCAGTATCCTCAACATTAATTTCGAGATTACTTTGTTTACTCAATGATGCTTTCACCCAGGCTACTTCCCCGAAAATCCAGCGCAAATAGTCGATCTCATGGCTAAGCTCGAGCAGTGCGCCCCCACCCATTGCTCGCAAAGCCGTTACTCCACTACGGTAATCAGATCTAGGTCGCCATGAGGGCAGATACTGGCCGATTTCGCAGCGTACAGAAAGCACCTTGCCGATAAGGCCAGACTGGACCTTGTCGCGAAAGGCTTGTAGCGAGGGCATAAAACGAAGATTGTAGGCGGTCATCAACACATTGCCGCGCGCTTCACAACACGCTAACAATGCGGCAACCCCAGTTAAGGAAGCAGAAATAGGCTTCTCAACTAATAAGTGCACTCCAATTTCAGCCAAAGGCTGAGCCGTCTGCAAGTGAAATGTCGAAGGGCTTGCGATGACTGCAGCCTGCGGAGCAAAAGTAAGTGCATCATGGAGACTAAACATGCAGCCATCGGCATACTCAGGAAGGAATTCGGACGTTTGATGTCGCAATACGCGTATATCAGCGTTTGGCAACAGACTTCGTGCGATCCGCAGATGTCGCTGGCCAATGCTACCATAACCTACTATGAGGATACGCTCAAGTTTCACAAAAAACTCTCAGCTCATCGAAATGCGCTATGCAATAGCCTTCTGCGTTGTTCCAATAATATTCAGTTCTGATCTGAACAATGCCAACTAAACGACACTTAGCTTTGTTAAATAGCCAAGTGACAAAAGTGCGCACAGTTAATAATATTTTACTCTTAAACATCAACAAAAATTAAATCTGATCTATCCAAAATTATGAATATAAGGGGCTAGATTAAAAGCTAGCTCTTTGAATTGGACGATGTTCATAGATTCTTCAATTCCCCCCTATTCTCAGCATTTGCTCGATACAGATCATCCGGTCGCCCTACATCAAGCCAAGGTTCATGCATGGGATAAACGATCGTTCGACTAGCCTCAGCCTGAAGGCGTGCAAACAAAGTCGGCATGTCGCAATGCTCATCTGGCTTGAGCAACCAAAGCGAAGATGGCTCTAGAACGTATACACCAGCGTTAATGTGACTGCGAGAAACGGGTTTCTCCTCGAAACCTACGATATCCACGCCTTGTGTCCGTACGACACCGAAAGGGTGTTGCCACTCGTGTAGACGTACTGCCATCGTAGCCATAGCATTATGACGGCAATGAAATTCTAGGAGCTCACCATATCGGATATCGGTCAAGACATCACCGTTTGTCACCACTAATGGTGAGTCTGGTCGCTTTGCAAGCAGGCCGATGGCACCCGCAGTGCCCAGCGGTGACTTTTCACGCAAATAGTCGATTGATACGCCCCACCGGCTGCCATCACTAAAGTATTCCTCGATCATATGGCCTAGGTAATGAATGGCCAACACGAAATGATTAAATCCTTCAGCTCGGGCACGTTCAATAATATGTTCTAGCATTGGCTTACCGCCAACTGGAAGCAGCGGCTTTGGGCAGTTTTCTGTATGCGGTCGCAAGCGAGTGCCCTGACCACCCGCCATGATCACCATGAGGTTGTCACGCATTTCGGGAGAGATCAGTTCGTCGAGGAGATGTAGCCCAACTATCTGCCTCTGCTGATCGACCACTGGCAATTGGTGCACGCGATTTGCCTGCATCAATTGCAGAACCTCATCTCTCCCTAACTGAGGAGGCACGACCAAGGGATTTGAATTGATCAAAGAATCTATAGGACTTGTCAGGCGCAAGCCACGCAGTAGGCCGCGCCTGATGTCACCATCGGTAAGCGTTCCCGTCAACGCACCCTCGGGTGAGACAACTAGCACGATCTGGGACGACGATTCATTCAGGCAGGCGATTGCCTGCTGCAGATTAGAGGCTGCGGGCAACAGGGCCTTGCGCCAGTCTTTGCTATTGCGAACAGGTTCACTCATCATCACTCCCGCCACCCTACTCTCTCTCACGCAACAATACGAATGCTTCGGCCGCCAGGTAACCGGCGCTTGCACCGCGCCACTCGGCTAGGGCACGGATCGCCTGCAGGCTGCGTGGAAACGGAAACTCACCGAGTTCAGTCCGGTAGACGTTCATGATCTCTAGCTTGCGCTCCAGATGTTCACTGATGTCAACAAAACAGTTCGGCTCGAAAGCGCTGCCCTTGCCCAGACCGAACTCGGTTTCGGACGACGTTTCATAGGCCAAAACGCGGCGCACCGAGGGATAGCGAAACCACTTTGCGCATGCAGCAACAGCATCGAACGTCACCCGATGATCGGAATGCACGTCTCCGCCATGGGGAACAAAAACCTCCTCGGGCTCGAACGAACGGAAAACCGATGAAAAGGCCAACACTACTTCAGACATCGGCAAGGCATCCAGTCCGGTTGTCGGCAAACGAAGATTGAATACCTGATCGAAGCCCATCCGCCTGGTAACTTCCTCGATCTCCTTGTCGCGCTGCAATACTCGCTCGGCAGGCCAGCCCGCCTCGGCAGTGATGCCCGTGACGATCAGCCAGCCGATCGTGCCTCCCTCCATCTTTCTTCGCAGGAGCGTACCTCCACAGCCCAAGATTTCATCGTCCGGGTGGGGTGCAACGACAAGGGTTCTATTGGCCATTAGTAGGTAATATCCTTGATCAGTAATTGCTCATCGAGCGGGGTCGTCGCCAGAAGATCGGCAATTCGGGTAGAGGTCTTGCCGTCACCGTAGGGGTTCGAGCATTCGGCTAGGGATTTCCGGTACCCCTGATCCGAAACCGCCCGACGCAAAGCCTCAATAATCCGATTTTTATCATGCGGAACAAACTCCACGTTTTCCGCATGCAGGCGCCCACGCTGCCTGTTGCCGACATTGACCACAGGGAGCTTGAGCAAGGGCGCTTCCAGTATTCCTGCGCTGGAATTTCCAAGCAGGCATGCCGCACGGCGCATCAGGTTGACGAACTCCAGACGCGGGATGTTCTTCGCCGTATAGAGGAAGGGTAGCGACTCGTATTCACGGATCGCGCGAATCATCTGCTGACCGCCAGCATCGGAGTTTGGGTAACTCAGCACAGTCTTGATGCCCAGCTCCCGTACCGCCTCGAGCGTAGTCTTCATCTGATCGTAGGCGTACTCAATTTCGGTAGAGATCACATGCTGGATAAGCACGACGAAAGGCTCATCTTCTTCAATGGAAAAACCAAGCCGGGCCGACAGTTCCGCGGAATTCAGGCTTGGCACCTCAAGCAGTCGATCAAGCCCCGGATTGCCCACATTGAAAACCCGGAACGGCTGTTCGCCCAGCCGGACTATGCGCTCGGCGCTTTCGCCATTGGTGACGAAGTGCAGATGGGCAAGCTTGGTCACGGCATGACGAATCTGGTCATCGACATTACCGATCACCCGGTCACCGCCGGCGATATGCGCTACCGGGATATTCATGTAAGCGCCCACCAACGCTGTCGTCATGGCCTCTTCCCGGTCACCCAGAACAAGCAGGATGTCGGGCTTTACGCGCGCCACCGTTTGCACCAGCCCCTGCAACTGAATTGCCATACCCTTGACGCGGAAGGAAGCCTGGTCGCCATTCAGCAGGCTCTGGATCTCTTCGGCGATGGTGAAACCATCGGCCTGGATTTCGTTGATCGTGCTGCCAAAGGCGTCAGACAGATGAGCGCCGGTAACCACCAACTGCAGTTCAAGTTGCGGATGATCGCTGACAGCGCGGAACACGGAGGACATGATGTCGTACTCGGAGCGGATTCCGGTCACACCCAGCACCAGCCTTCTGGAACTCATGATGCCTTCTCCTCTTTCGGCAAATAGCTTCGCCATGCATTTCCGCAGTTCAGCATAAGATCGAGTGCCGACAAATTATTGATGAATCCAACCTTAGGCGACAGTTGCGGGTAGGCCGTCGGCAACATCGCCCGGCGATAGACAATTTCAACCCCCGCCCGACGAAATGCGTCCTCGTCAAGATAATCCTTCCCGCCCGTGCCTGACAGGTAATGTGTAGCCCCCACCTCAAGACAGAGATTGAGTACAAGGTCGGAAGCGCAGCCCTCCGCCTTCATCTGGCTGCTCCTGACAATGGGTGTACGAATACTCATCCAGCGCATCATGGTATTGATGACCTCAGCATTGAGCTCGCTCAGGCTGGACCACTCGACCTCGAACCACGCCTGCAGCTCCTTTTCGTAGTTCGAGAATGCCTCTGCCTTTCCATAGCATTGGCGCAGCGTCTGCCAGTGCTTGCGTCGCCAGCCGGAACCCTCGTCGATCTTCACGTCGAGGATCTTTTGTCCGAGTTGCTGGCGGACGGGTACCGTCAGCCAGTGTGCGCCTTGCGATGTCTTGATCTGGTTCCGGTTCTGCAAGCCGTTCTTCTGGAAATCCACCGAATCCAAAAGAATAAACAAATCACTCTCTTCGATCTTGGTGAAATAAGGCAGCCACGGCAAATACTGCGGCTGATGTATCGCCAACTTCATTTGCCCGCCTCGCGACTCGAACTGTCTGCGACTGCCGCGCGCAGCACATCGGCGACACGCAATGCCTCTTCATCGCTGATGCGTGGATGACAGGGCAGGCACAAGTGCCGGCTCAACAAATCTTCCGTACACGGCAGCAATCCTTCGCTGTATCCATAGAGGGTGCGGAACACTGGTTGAAGATGCATGGCCGGCTGATAAGCCCAGTCCACCGCAATGTTGGCAGCAGCCATGCGCTCGGTAATTACCGTGCGATCCAGCCCCGGAGCAAGCAGCAGCGGCACTTTCCAGAATGACGAACACTCCAGGTCGCCAGGCAACACGAGTTGTATGCCCTGTGCGTCTGTCAGCGCGTCACGGTAGATGGCAGCCACCTGGCGGCGGCGTGCGAGATATTCGTCGAGATGACTTAACTGGACACGCCCGAGAAGGGCGGACATTTCGGTCATGCGTGCATTGCGGCCCGGGTTCAGATAACGCTCCACCGGCGCTTCCATATCCCTGCCCCTGTTCAGGTAACTGCGAGCACTGGCGGCAATGGCATCGTCGTCGGTGGTAAGCATTCCGCCTTCGCCGGCAGTGATTACCTTAGTTGGAAAAAATGAGAAGCAGGCAGCATGACCAAACGTCCCGGCCTCTTTTCCGGCGCTGCGGGCGCCAGGCGAATGAGCCGCATCCTCGATCAGGAACAAGCCGTGGGCATCGCAGTAAAGCCTGAACTCGGTAACCTCCGGCGACAGCAGCCCAGCCATGTGCACCAAAATAATGCCGGCGGTTCTGGCATTCACCTTACGCTTCACGTCCTCCAGGTCGAGGCACAGTGACGAAGCAGATATCTCGGCAAAGACAGGCGTGCCGCCCGTCATGTGAACTGCCATACCCGTCGCAATGAAGGTCTCAGCCGGGACAATCACTTCGCGTCCTGTAACCCCGTAGGCGAGCAACGCAGCCTCCAGCGCCGCCGTGCACGAGTTCATGGCTACCGCATGACGCACTCCCACACGCGCCGCAAACTCCTTCTCGAATGCGTGGACATTCGGTCCCATGCTGAGCGCACCATCGAGAATCGCGTCGATTTCACGATGGATTCTCTTCCGGTCTTCCTCATTGAAATGCGGATCCGCCATGTTGATTTTTCTGGTCATCTAGCGGCCTCTTCCTTGCGCTGCCGCGCATAACTACGGATGGCATCCGCCAGCTTGCCTGGATGAAAACCGAACAGCCTGCCGGCCTTGTCGATGCTGAACACGAAATCACCCTGCGGTGATGGACTGTCGAGCAGACGGATCGGACTGCTCGATTGCAGTTCGTCGCAAATCAGGGTGGCCAGCACCCGCGCGGTAATCGCCTGCCCGGCTCCGATATTGACAGGTAGGAAACCTTCTTCTCCCTGGTAATCCAGCGCCGAGATCAGAACGTCAATCGCCGTCTCGGCGGGCAGGTAGTCGCGCCGAACGGCCCCGTTGGCGAAGAGTTCAATCGTCTCCCCAGAGAGAGCTCGGTCAATCAGGTAGTCGACGATGCCGCCACCCTCGATGAAACCGCACAACCGCAACGCCAGGTACCGGCCACCATGGCGTTTCTGGAACCAACGCAGCCAATTCTCGCTGTTCAGTTTGCTGCAGGCATAAGCCGAGGCTTCCGGTTGCAGCGGAAAATCTTCGTCGACTGCAAGATGGCGAGCATCGCCATAGACAACTTGAGACGAGGTAAAGATGAAGCGATTGGTCCGGTCTGCCAATGCCTGGCACAGGCGTACCGTCGTCTGTTCGTTAGCATTCAGGAACATTGCCTCATCCTTGCCGGCGCCAAGCGTCGCGCCTGCCAGATGCAGTACCGCATCGATCTGCGGCAAAGCGGCAACCTTGAGCCCATCCCGGGCAATGTCTGTTGCCAGCCAGCGTACGCCTGGAAGCCTCTGCAATTCATCCGGCACCTGGCGGCGGGTCAGGGCGAGCACTTCACGGCCGCTGGCGGACAGTCTCCTGACCAACCTGCGCCCCAGAAATCCGCTAGCCCCCGCGACCAGAATCGTCATCAGTCAGATCCTCCTGAGTATCAAGTGGTAGCGAGAGGTGTACCCGCCTTGCAGGGTGTTTTCGCGGCGAATGAGATTGCACTCGGCGATCTCGAAGACATCTTGGATCATCGTGCGGATCATCTCGAAGTTGAAATAAAGCTGAATGGTTCCTTGTTCGTGCGCGGTCGTCACCAGTTCTTCGCCACAGAACTCCCGTGCGTGACGGAAGTCATCACCGGAAATGAGATCACAGTAAAACAGGCCGCCAACCGGCATGACTCTGGCCAACTCAACGCATGCCGCCCGTGCGATGTCGAAGGGCATGCTGTCAAGCACGCCATGGCTGACTGCAAAGCGGAAGAAGCCATCACCCCAGGGAAGTTGCCTCACATCTCCCTGGCGGATCCTTTCTTCCGAACTGGGCAAGCCCTTCTTATCGCCCCATTGACGGGCGACCGTCACTGCCGCATCCGACAGGTCGACACCGTAGGCATCGAGCCCCATTTCGTGGCAATAAATCACATGCCGCCCGATGCCACAGCCCAGGTCAAGGACCTTACCCTCGGCACTATCCGGAGCAGCATCCAGGAACTCGTTCAGTCCGACACGCTTGCGGATGAACTTCGAGACAAACCGGATCACCTCTTCATGAGGATAGAAAACAAAGTTGTCACGCTTCTGGTAGGACTTGTCCCATTCCGACTTATTGTTGTTCAATTTTCGCTCCCGTTCAGCACACTTCGTTTTTCAACCGCCACTGGCCATTCAACTTTTGCCAGATATCGTGATTGCGCCATCTTTCTTCGCACGCCCGAAATTCGGCTTCGGTCAGTTGGTGATACTCCAGAAACTCATTCAGATATTCGTGCGGAAATTCGTACTGTTTCGCTCGGACCAGTTCCACGGCTTCTTCGCGTGTCATCCGGCCGTTCCAGATGTGATAGCAGCACTGATCAGTCGGACGCCAGAAGCCGAACTTGAGAAACTTGAACCAGATGTGAATCTCACACAGCTTCTCGTCGATGTTGTCGTAATCGAGAACATTACCGGAAAGTGGTCCCTTCTGGCGTGGCTGGAAACCGAACTCACGGGCGACTCCAAGATGCCTGTAGCCGTCCCACCAGTGGAAGTAGCCGAGATAGATGCTCTTGATCCGCCTGCGCTGGAACTCTTCCTTTTCCGGGTTGGCGTAAAAGAACAGCTCATTACCATCGACTCGTCCCTTGAGCAAATCGTCAAAGCTGCTTTCGCGGAACAGGTCGTTGCTGATCAGATCCTCCGCCGAACCCTCATCTTCGGCGCTCTTTGCCGTATTGCCGCCAAACTCGACCGCAATGTCCTCGCCCCAGACCACCAGCGGTGCACCATAAAACAGCGCCGCACGGGCAACCCCCGCGAACACTACGCGGTGATCGCCATAGCCCGGATTGCCGATTTCCAGAAATGCAATGCGCCGGATCTTCTGGAGTGTGCTCGGGCGGACCGAGACCTTCAGCAAATCAATGCCGAGGTTGTTCACCATGGAGTTCAAATTGAGCACACCCTCTGGGGTTTGCAGATGCGGAACGAGCACGATTCCCAGCGTCTTGAGGTTGTAGACGCGACTCATCATGTACGCTTGGTAAACACTGTCCTTGCCGCCGCTCACCGGGACCACGCATTCATAGCCGTTGCCATTCGATCCACGAACCTGGTCACACAGGGCCTTGAGTCGCGCGGCACGGCCATCCCAGTCGATCTGATGTTTTTTCTCAACTGATCTGCAGGCGCTGCAAATCCCCTCGTGATCGATCATCAGTCCGGGCTTGGTATCCGGCATCACACATCGTGCGCAATATCGCATGCCCATCTCAGTAAATCGCTTTCCGCTGCCAGGTCCGTGGCGTCATTCCGCCGGGCGGCTGATCCTCGACTGCGCCATAGTCGTACTTGTCGACAT
>JBEGSP010000149.1:0-3660 GCA_041179845.1 Pseudomonadota bacterium | reverse complement strand
TAAAAGTTTCAATTCTCTTTTGTGTGATTGGATTGATCGGATGCACGATAGGGAATGGTCATATTTGCGGCCCTCAAACACCCCAAACGTATTGCGACCGCGAAGCTTATGAACGCCTAATGCACCCCAAAGGCTTCGGTGAGTACTGGGACAAACCTGAGAAGACCGTTGATAGTTGGCGTGCAGATTGGGTTAAGTGTGGCGGGATGGTGGATGGAGGCTACTCAACAGATGAGCCGCCGCGCTCGTCTACTGCAGTAATACTTGCAGCTTCCAAGAAAAAAAGGGGAGAGCTAGGCTCTTGTATGCGCAGCAAGGGTTACAACATCACCCGCGAGTGGGATTAATAATCACCGCATGAAAGTCATTAGAACTCGTATTTCCAGAACTACTTATTTGTTTATTGCATAACTACCCACACCACAAAAGTTCGATCATCGGTCATATCAACCAACTAGCCCAATCCGAAATTAAGTTTATCGAAAACAGGCTTTACTCACTTTACGCATACCTTCAACCGATTCACGCAAATCGATTAGAAAAAAACAGACACAAATGCAGCGCTTAACATGTAATCACCTAATGTTTTGCAGATATACGCACGTTTGATTCCAACATACTTCTTCATACCCCATAGTTAGCGCCGCAATTCAATGTAATTGAATTCGACGTTTGTTGATTGCTTTGTCTTCTCGAACCAATTTAGTCATGCACTCATCAACGAGCGCAGAAATATTTTGATCGACAGGATCTCAGCGATAGACACCCAATCTCTCACCACTTACTAGCAAGGGGATCACTATGCGAAGGTCACTTATTGACGAAGTAGACCCATCTCTACAGCTTTTGTATTGGACGCTTTTGTTTGCGCTGTATCCCTTTTTCAGTGAATCATCGTCATTCATGGTAGATCGAATACTGTCACAACAGGGCGCAATACGTGGTTCACCCGGATGGGAAATTGACTTTATTGAAAATGACATGGGGGATCAGGTTTATCATATTTGGGCTGATCCAGCTTCTAGCGGCATAGAGCCTGCAAACCAATATTTTAGTGTGGAGACGATGCGCGATGCAGTTCGAGAATCCTTGTTGTATATGGGCCGAAATTTTCCTGAAAAAACGACAGCGATCAGCGATATCATCGTTGAATACAAACTTAGATAGTTGTGACGGCGTTAGTTAACTTTGGATCTGAGAACGCAAAGAATTTTGTATGTAGTAAAACTACCGTACATAAAAAAAGCGCTCATGAGAGCGCTTTTTTTGTGAAGCCGTCTTTACTGATTACTTCAGCGACAAGATCCACTTAACGAGTGTCTTAGCTTCAGCTGCTGATACTTGTGGGTTAGCTGGCATTGGAATCTGACCCCACACACCACTGCCACCCTTCATTACTTTTTGTGCCAGCTTGTCTTCAGCACTTTTGTCGCCTTTGTACTTTGCGGCGACTTCTTTGTAACCTGGGCCCACTAATTTGTTATCGACTGCGTGGCAAGCCAAGCAGTTCTTTTCTTTTGCAAGCTGCTCGCTAGCGAATGCAGCGTTGGTAAACATCGCGCCAAAAGCGATAACTGCAACCAGAATACGTTTCATGTCACTCTCCATAATTTTGTTGACTGGGTAATTTTACCGCTTTTTGCGGACCTACTCAAAACGCAATCTAGCACCGTGATCCCAGGTTTACTGTCAGCGCTTACATTCGTTAACAAAAGGGCGTTTCATAAATAGAAACGCCCTTCTTCCAACGAAATAACTATTATCTTTTTGAAAATTAACCCGTGACTGCGCCCTTACTCGCACTCGAGGCCAACGCAGCAAACTTCGACAAAACTCCACGCGTATAACGAGGTGCAGGCTGCTTCCAAGCGGCACGACGACGAGCAATTTCTTCTTCGGGCACGTTCAGCTGAATCAGCAATTGGTTCGCATCGATAGTGACTGAGTCACCTTCTTGTACCAAGGCGATGGTTCCACCCACATAGGCTTCGGGAGCAACGTGGCCAACCACCATACCCCAGGTCGCGCCAGAAAAACGGCCATCGGTAATCAGGCCAACGGACTCGCCCAAGCCCTTGCCAATCAGAGCTGAAGTGGGCGACAACATCTCGGGCATGCCAGGGCCACCCTTAGGACCCAGGTAGCGCAATACAACAACTTCACCTGCTTTAACTTTGTCGGCGACGATGGCTTCCATTGCTGATGGCTCATCATCAAACACTCGCGCTGGGCCAGTAATGACCGGATTTTTAAGCCCTGAAATTTTTGCTACGCAGCCTTCGGTCGCGAGATTGCCTTTTAGTATGGCGAGGTGACCGACTTTGTACAACGCCTGGTCGATGGTGCGAATCACATCTTGGCCAGCGGCTGGTGTGTCGGGTACATTTTTCAATTCTTCAGCCAATGTTTTACCAGTGATGGTCATGCAATCGCCATGCAGCAGACCCGCGTTGAGCAAAATTTTCATCACTTGAGGAACGCCACCCGCTTTATGCAGATCAGTCGCCACGTATTCACCGGAAGGTTTGAGGTTACAAATCACCGGTACTTTTTTACGCATACGTTCAAAGTCATCAATCGTCCATTCAACGTCTGCTGCATGGGCAATCGCTAAGTAATGTAAGACTGCATTGGTTGAACCGCCTGTGGCCATGATGACGGCAACTGCATTCTCAATCGATTTACGAGTGATGATGTCACGTGGACGACGATTCACTTTGACAGCGTCCAACAAAACGCGCGCAGATTCGGCAGCTGATACTGTTTTTTCATCATCCGGATTGGCCATAGTGGATGAATACATCAATGACATGCCCAGCGCTTCAAAGGACGATGACATGGTGTTGGCAGTAAACATGCCACCGCATGAACCAGTCGTTGGGCAAGCGTTACGCTCTATACCTTCGAAATCTTCATCCGACATTTTTCCTGAGGTGAATTGTCCCACCGCTTCGAACGCAGAAACAATCGTTAAATCTTTACCTTTCCAGTTACCTGGTTTGATGGTGCCGCCATACACATAAATACTCGGCACATTCGTGCGTGCAATGGCGATCATCCCACCTGGCATATTTTTATCGCAACCGCCAATCACAACACAACCATCTAACCACTGACCCTGCACGCACGTTTCAATACAATCAGCGATGACTTCGCGCGAAATCAGCGAGTACTTCATGCCCTCGGTACCCATCGACATACCATCAGAGATCGTCGGTGTACCAAATACTTGAGGATTGCCACCGCCAGTTCGTGTCGCTTCAATCGCAGCGTCAGTCAGTTTTTGCAAACCGGAGTTACAGGGCGTAATGGTGGAGTGACCATTCGCAACACCAATCATTGGTTTGTCGAAATCTGATTTTTGGTACCCCATCGCGTAGTACATAGAGCGATTCGGGCTACGCTCGACGCCTTGGGTAATGTTTTTAGAACGATCATTTCCGGCCATGACTAAATCTCCCATCGAATAATTGACGAATGCTGCCGGCAGTTGCGCGGTTTAGCATCACTGCCATCACATTGCCTTGCGCGAAAGCACTTGTCAAATATATGATTTAGACACAATTGATACTTTTAACGTATTACAGACATTGCCATAATGACTATCGAACTACGTCAACTTAGATATTTTGTAGCGGTCGCCGAAGAAATGCATTTTGG
>JBEGSP010000148.1:0-13846 GCA_041179845.1 Pseudomonadota bacterium | reverse complement strand
GATAGTGCGGCTTATGCCAACCTTGGTGTGCAAACATTAATTAGCGCACCTGGCGGCGGTTGCGGAACTCTCTCGCGCAATTGCGTCGAAATTTATTCATCCAATGGCTTGGGAATTTATTCGCTCGGTAATACAGGCGCTAGTAGACCCGCATCGGATAGTTATTCGATTAAATATGGCACCAGCATGGCGGCGCCTCACGTAGCTGGTGCGATAGCGTTGATGCTGTCACTCAATCCATCGCTCTCACGTGATGAAGTCGTTTCTTTATTGCGCGCTTCGGCACGAGCTTTTCCGGCAGGCAGCGCTTGTCTCTTGCGTGCAAATAGCGGTATGTGCGGCGCAGGTATTCTCGATGTGTATGCAGCGCTCACATCGATTGCGCCCGCTATACAGATTTCAAGTGTTTCACAGGTGGTCACACCCGGTGTGCTGGTGAATTTAGATGCTAGCGCTATTTCGCCTAGTGGTCATCCAGTGACCAGTTATGTATGGCACGCATCGCCATCCAACAAAATCCCTATTAGCGTTTTAAATGCCAATACGGCTAATGCCAGTTTTGTAGCGCCTGCTTCGGGCACGTATCAGTTTGTAGTACTTGTAACCGACAGCAGCGGAGCCACCAGTAATGCGAGTGCCAGTGTGCGTATCAATAGCGCGCCAATCGTTCAGAGTGTTACCACGCGTCAGGTGGCAGCTGGAAGTACTCTCACGCTTAAGTTACTAGCGACGGACGCCGATGGCGATAAGCCCGTGTTTCATGCGATTGCATTACCTGATGGAGCGACATTGAGCGCTGCAGGTGTAGTCAATTGGGCGCACGCTGCACCGATGGGGATCTACACCATTAGTGTGGCAGCGAGCGATCAGGATGCCACGGGTAGCACTATGAGTTTTACCGTCGAAGTACCGCAAGGTCTGCAGGTTAGTGCAGGGGTCAGCGCCACTAGCAGTTCGGGTGGTGGCGGTGCTATCGATGCCAAGTGGTTGATGGCCATCATGGGCTTACTGGTTGTGAGTCATGGCCGACGCGCACACTTACAGTGAATGTATCTAGTGACCACATATGAATGATCGCCGGCGCGCGAATTTTTATGCCGTGCTGATCTCGCTGGTGCTGAGTATTTCTTTGGTGTCTATTTATCCAAACGCACTGCAATTACTGATGTGGGATCGTGAAGCGATCAATGCGGGTCAGTGGTGGCGCTTGTTGGCGGCGCATCTGGTGCATCTGGATGCTCGTCACTTGCTGTTAAATGTATTCGGTTTGCTGTTAATCGTAGAGATGTTGTGTCAAACGATGGCTGCGCTCGATTTAATAAGCTTGCTGCTTACAGGTGGAATCGGCGTTAGTGGTTTGTTGTGGTATTTGCAAGCATCCTTGCAGTGGTATGCCGGCTTATCCGGTGTGCTGTACAGCCTGTGGGCAGCGGGCGCCGCGCTGACTTGGCTGAGTGGCCGCCAACGTTTCGCCGTTTGCGCGTGGATTGCTTTAGTTGCGAAATTAAGTCTGTTTAATCACTCGGTTTCGAGCATGCCCGTCGTGTCGATTGCGCATGTCTATGGCGCTGCGTCGGGCTTGATGTGGGTCTGCTTTTGGTGGGTGAGTGAACGCAAAGTGATTTTCGATTAAAATATTGCCGGTCAAGGAGCGTTGCGACAGAGTTCCCACTCTGCCAGGCTTGACATTCACACCGCAACTGCGCTCACGTTACTTTTTTTCAAAGAAAAGGAGGGCGTGATGAGCGCCGTATTAAAATCCGCAACTACCCATGACTATCACGTAGCTGACATCAGTCTGGCTGACTTTGGCAATAAAGAAATGCGTATTGCCGAAACCGAAATGCCTGGTTTGATGGCGATTCGTCAAGAATTTGCTGCGTCACAACCCCTGAAAGGCGCGCGCGTTACTGGTTCGTTGCACATGACGATACAGACAGCCGTGCTGATTCAAACGTTAGAAGCGCTCGGCGCCCAAGTTCGTTGGGCATCGTGCAACATCTACTCCACTCAAGATCACGCTGCGGCAGCGATTGCTGCAAACGGTACTCCTGTGTTTGCTTACAAAGGTGAAACGCTCGACGAATACTGGGACTACACGCATCGCATTTTCGAATGGACGGATGGTGGTTACACCAACATGATTCTTGATGACGGTGGCGATGCTACTCTGCTTCTGCATCTTGGTACACGTGCAGAAAAAGACATCAGTGTGTTGAACAACCCTGATTCAGAAGAAGCAACGTGCTTGTTTAATTCAATCAAGAAAAAACTCGCAACCGACAAAACTTGGTATTCGACACGCTTGGCACACATCATAGGCGTGACTGAAGAAACCACCACTGGCGTGCATCGTTTGTATCAGATGCATAAAGAAGGCAAATTGGCTTTCCCAGCGATCAACGTTAACGATTCAGTGACTAAATCGAAGTTTGACAACTTGTACGGTTGCCGTGAATCCTTAGTTGATGCGATCAAGCGTGCGACCGATGTCATGATCGCAGGTAAGGTGGCTGTCGTGGCTGGTTATGGCGACGTAGGTAAGGGTTCGGCACAAGCACTGCGTGCATTGTCAGCACAAGTGTGGGTGACAGAGATTGATCCGATTTGCGCACTTCAAGCCGCGATGGAAGGCTATCGTGTTGTAACTATGGATTACGCGGCAGAGCACGCGGATATCTTTGTTACAGCCACTGGTAACTATCATGTGATCACTCATGAACACATGAAAAAGATGAAGGATCAGGCCATCGTTTGTAATATCGGTCACTTCGACAATGAAATTGAAGTTGTCGCACTGAAGCAGTACAAGTGGGAAAACATCAAGCCGCAAGTTGATCATATTATTTTCCCAGATGGTAAGCGCATCATCTTGTTGGCCGAAGGTCGTTTGGTGAACTTGGGCTGCGGTACGGGTCATCCGTCGTACGTAATGAGTTCATCCTTTGCGAATCAAACGATTGCTCAGATCGAGTTGTTTACGCAAACCAAAAACTATCCAATCGGCGTCTACACCTTGCCTAAGCATTTGGATGAGAAGGTAGCGCGTCTACAACTCAAAACACTCAACGCACAGTTGAGCGAGTTGAGCCAGGAGCAAGCCGATTACATCGGTGTGAAGCAACAAGGCCCATTCAAGCCTGAGCACTACCGTTACTAATAGCCCGTTTTTTTCTGGGTTGTTGCAACGGTTTTGTGGGATATGACAAGCTCCGCCTGTTACGCAGTAGCAGGCGGACTTGCCCTTAACCTGCTTTATCATCCCTTCAAACCATGCGACTACTGCTGTTG
The DNA here is from genome assembly GCA_041179845.1 of Pseudomonadota bacterium. GTDB lineage: Bacteria > Pseudomonadota > Gammaproteobacteria > Burkholderiales > Burkholderiaceae_D > Pernthalerella. The sequence goes on along the minus strand of JBEGSP010000148.1, from coordinate 10,555 downwards.
TGGCTTATAAATACACTGGCTCTGTTTGCTATTCCACGCTTAGTGGATACCGTTCATATAGACAGTTTTTCCACGGCATTGGTAGCGTCACTAGTTCTCGGGCTGGTAAATACACTCATTCGTCCTATTCTGATCATCCTTACCTTGCCGGTCACATTTCTCACGTTGGGACTGTTTATCTTCGTGATCAATGGCTTGATGTTTTGGGCCGTAGCTGATCTTGTGAATGGCTTTCAGGTGGATAGTTTTGGAGCGGCTATGCTGGGAGCTATGGTCTACAGCATTGCTTCATGGGCTTTGTCTACGCTATTTATTCGAGATTAAATGGTCGAGTCATCTACAGTTTCTAAGCGCCACTTTAGCGTTGAATTTTTCCCGCCAAAAACAAGCGAGGGTGCTGATAAGTTGCGTGCTACGCGTCAGTTACTAGGGCAATTAAAGCCGGAGTATTTTTCAGTGACCTTTGGTGCTGGTGGCTCTACTCAATCTGGTACTCGCGACACAGTTTTCGACATTCAAAAAGAAGGTTACGTCGCTGCGCCGCATATTTCATGTATAGGTCGATCTCGCGGTGATTTGCGTGAAATTTTGGCTGAATACAAAATGGCAGGTATACGTCGTTTAGTCGCTTTGCGTGGCGATTTGCCAAGTGGATTTGGTGGTTCTTCCGGCGACTTCAGTCATGCCAACGAATTGATCGAATTTATTCGTGCTGAAACGGGCGATTTATTTCACATCGAGGCCGCTGCGTATCCTGAAATGCATCCACAGGCTAAATCACCCCAAGATGATTTGAAAAATTTTGCGCGCAAAGTAAAAGCAGGCGCTAATTCAGCTATCACGCAGTACTTCTATAACGCTGATGCGTATTTTCGTTTTGTCGACGATGCGCAAAAAATGGGTGTTGATGTGCCTGTAGTCGCGGGCATTATGCCCATAACTAATTACACACAGTTGATGCGTTTTTCTGAAATGTGTGGCGCAGAGATACCGCGCTGGATACGGCTCAAGTTAGCCAGTTTTGGTGATGACAGTCAGTCAATCCGAGCCTTTGGTTTAGACGTAGTCACAGCGTTGTGTGATCGCTTGCTCGAGGGTGGCGCGCCAAGTTTGCATTTCTATTCGCTAAATCAGGCGGGCCCTACCACAGCTATTTTGCAGCAACTCAATCGCGTTTAAAAAAACATGGCGTAGAAATTTGGGCAGTTAGTACAGCCCGATGCTAGTCAGTAATAATTAAATCAAGTGGGATATCGTGCGATTCAGCCGCGAACTGAGCACGAGTAATTGCATAAGCGATTCCTATCGCAGTGGGCCTTGGCTCCTGTGCCAAGGTGCGATCGAAATAGCCACCGCCGTAACCTAATCGAAATCCTTGATCATTAAATCCTACGCACGGAGCGAGCACGACGGCTGGCTGTAGGACATGTTCGTGTTGAGAGGGTGCCATAGTTCCACTAGCATCTCGGGCCAGTGGATCACCTGGCTGCCAGGGAACGTAGATAAGTGCTTGGTTCTTTTCCAAAACCACGGGCATGGTGAGTGTGATCCCGCGCGAGCTCAGTTCTTCATACAACGATATAAGCTCAGGTTCGGTCGACATCGCGATGTAAGCCCCGAGTGATGCAGGCTGATGTACATCCAGCCATTCAGACAGTCTCTGCACTATGCGCGCATCGGCCAAAGCTTTTGCATCAGCGCCCATGTTGCGACGTGCTGAGATGAGCTGTTGGCGTAATTCCACTTTATTTGTTGGGTTTTGCATTACTAAAAATAGCCGCTTTCAGGTCGATGGTACTTAATGCTGCATGGTATTCTAAGAGACTATAAAGTAATGGCACTAAGCATGTTGTAAAGGCATGAAAATTTGTCACTACGTTTAATTTTTTTACACTTTTTTTACTAGTAATTTATTCATGAAAATTTCGGATGTATCGATGATGCGCGCGGCCCGTGCAGTTTTTTCAGCCATGAAGCAGCATCTTTCTGCGGCCTTACTAATTGCGGCCCTGATTCCGATGGCGCATGCCACTACTGCAGCCAAACGTGCCATCTTGGTTGGTGGCGGCGCTGATGCAGATTTCATTACCCTGCGCGACGCATCTGCACGTGGTGATATGGGCGATACCGGCCGCCTGGCCACCCGCTTAGCTGATTATCCTATTCAGTCCTACGTTGACTATTATCGTCTCTATCCGCGTCTTGTATCGACACCGGAAGGTGAAATTCGTAGCTATCTGAATCGTTACGATGGTACGGCAATCGCTGATCGTTTACGCAATGATTGGTTGCTGATCTTGGGTCGTGCGCGTGACTGGCGTTTATTTGATGAGCAGTATCCCTTGTTTGTTTTGAATGATGACTTGCAAGTGAAGTGCTATGCACTTTCATCGCGTATTGCGAAAGGTGAAAACGTAGTCAAAGCAGCGCGCGAGTTATTAGTGCAACCTAAAAACTATGGTGAAGCCTGCGTTGATTTGATTCATCGTCTGTATCAGAGCAGGCAGTTTGGTGAAGAAGATATGTGGCGACAAATTCGCCTTGCTGCTGAATATGGCGCAACGGGCGCAGCAAAGCGTATGGCGTATTTTATCGATGTCAGTGAGCGTCAGTTGATGCCAGCGATTGATCGATCCGCTGCATTGGTTGAGCGAGGTGCAGCAGGTTCGCAAGCGGTACGTGAACTGTTCGTGATTGCCTTAGGTCGGGTGGCTAAAGATAACCAAGACAAAGCAGAACGTGCATTACATAAATCATTGTTTCGGCTAAACCATGAAGAACAGGCGCAAGCCTGGGCACAGATAGCCCTACATGCTTCGATGGGTCTATCAAAAGAAGCCGCTAACTTGTGGCGTAAGACATGGGATGCCACCTTGTCACAGGATGGCTATCAATGGCGTGTTCGTGCGGCCTTACGCGACGGTGATTGGCCTATGGTGGCACGCGCTATCGACAGCATGCCGCGTGACCTTCAAAAAGAGCCAACGTGGATTTACTGGCGCGGTCGTGCTCATCTCGCACAGCATCATACGGAAGACGCGCAAAAATTATTTCAAACCATATCAGGTCAATACACTTTTTATGGAATTTTGGCGGCGGAAGAGTTGGGTCAAAAGCTTGTAGTGCCGCCGCGTCCATCAGCACCGACGGCAGAAGAATTGGCTGAGGCGATGTCGAACCCTGGCTTTCGTAATTCACTCAAACTGCTTGATCTTGATTTACGTTTCGAAGGAAATCGTGAATGGAATTGGCAGTTACGTAAACTTAATGATCGTCAATTATTAGCTGCAGGTGAATTTGCGCGCCAGAGCGGTGTATTGGATCGCATGGTTACAACAGCGGATCGTGCAAAGGTAGAGTTAGATTTCACGCAGCGTTTTCCAACACCGCATGACGACATTATGCAAACCGCTATTCAGCCGCTGAGTTTGGATAAGGCGTGGGTGTATGGCTTGATTCGACAAGAATCACGTTTTGTGAAAGCGGCGCGTTCGATTGTGGGCGCATCTGGTTTGATGCAAATCATGCCAGCCACGGCAAACTATGTGGCACGTAAGATAGGCATGTCAGGTTTTTCGCTCAGTAATTTAAATGACACTCGAACTAACATCACCCTTGGGACTCACTATCTAAACATGGTATTGGGAAATCTGGGTGGCTCGCAGACCTTAGCAACGGCTGCTTACAATGCGGGTCCAAGTCGTCCGAGACTATGGCGAGCGACGCTAGAAAAACCTATTGAAGGAGCAATCTTTGCCGAGACGATTCCATTTTCAGAAACCCGAGGCTATGTGAAAAATGTGCTGGCAAATGCGACCTGCTATTCAGCATTGTTTGACAATAAAGGACCTTCCTTAAAGTCACGTTTGGGCATCGTATCGCCACGCGACGCCATGCTGAATGAAATCGGTGACTTACCCTAAGATGGCAACCATGCGACACGACTCTATTTTAGTTATTGGCGGCAGCGGATTTATCGGATCACACATCGTGGCGCAATTAGCTGCGACCGGTCGCCGCGTAATTGTGCCCACGCGCCGACCACATCGCACGCGTCACTTAACAGTATTGCCAACGGTTCAGTTAGTTGAAGCAGATGTGTATGATCCGCGGGCACTCGATCGTTTAGTGCAGCGCGCAGATGCTGTGATCAATTTAGTCGGTGTGCTGCATTCATCGTCCGGCACTCCGTGGGGGCCTGCCTTTGAGCACGCTCACGTCGAGTTACCACGACGTTTAGTAGCAGCATGTCAGCGTAAGGGGATTACACGTTTTTTGCATATGAGTGCTTTAGGTGCCGACGAGCATGGTCCTTCAATGTATCAACGATCCAAAGCGGCTGGCGAAAAAATAATGTCATCTGCAACAGATCTTGAGGTGACGACATTTCGCCCATCTGTAGTGTTTGGTCCAGAAGATAAATTTCTCAATATGTTTGCGCAACTGCAGGCTGTGTTGCCCGTATTAGCTTTGGGTGGCGTGCAGACAAAATTCCAACCCGTATTTGTTGGCGATGTTGCACAGGCATTTGTACAGGCACTTGAGAATATTGACACCATTGGTCAGATCTATGAATTGGTTGGGCCGACTGTCTACAGCATGAAAGAATTGCTACATCTCGCCGGTGTGTATAGCGGTCATCCGCGTCCTGTCATTGAATTGCCTGCTGCGCTCGCTCGTATACAAGCCTTCCTGCTGGAGCATGTGCCTGGTGGCCCGATTATGAGTCGCGATAATCTCGATTCAATGAAAGTAGACAATGTCGCTACGGGACGTCACTTCACACCACCCGCGTGGCAACCTACGCCACTAGAAGCGGTAGCGCCTCGCTACCTAGCTCCCCACTAAAAACGATGTCCGCAACCTACAAAATTTACGTTGTGGGTGGAGCAGTGCGAGACGCGCTGATGGGCTTGCCCGTCAAGGATAGAGATTACGTTGTGGTTGGTGCGACTCCTGAGCAGATGAAAGCTGCGGGCTTCATTGCGGTAGGTAAGGATTTTCCAGTTTTCCTTCATCCCACAACGCACGAAGAATATGCCTTAGCACGCACTGAACGAAAAACTGCGCCGGGTTATACGGGCTTCGCATTTCATGCAGCGCCCGATGTCACGTTAGAGCAAGACTTACAGCGACGTGATCTCACCATCAATGCAATTGCACAAGATACCGATGGCACGCTGATCGATCCATGTGGTGGCCAAGCAGATATAACAAATAATGTATTTCGACATGTCTCGCTCGCATTCGCGGAAGACCCTGTGCGTATCTTACGCCTTGCACGTTTTGCGGCGCGCTTCACTGAATTCAGCGTCGCACCGCAGACAGCCAGCCTTATGCATCAGATGGTTGAGTCAGGCGAGGTGGATGCGTTGGTACCGGAGAGAGTATGGCAAGAGATTGCGCGCGGCTTAATGGAGGCGCAGCCTTCACGTATGTTTGTAGTATTGCGTCAATGTGGGGCGCTCAAGCGTTTGATGCCCGAGCTTGATCGATTGCTTGATCAAACAAGCGATACGCAAAATCATTCTACTGCTCCCTCCGCTGAAAAAATAATGAGCGAATTAGATTTCATCGCTGAATCAGGGGTGTCGCTACCGATTCGTTTTTCAGTCATTACCTATCACTTGGCGAGTCAGCAGCAGGCGGTGGACTTGTCTCAGCGCTTAAAGTTGCCGAATGAAGTGAAAGAGCTTGCAGTGTTAGCTGCGCGTGAACGCGATGCTATTCATGGTGCTGCTGAAATGTCGGCGGACGCTGTCGTCAAACTACTTGAGCGTTGCGATGCGTTTCGCAAGTCCGATCGTTTTGCAGATTTGTTAAAGCTGCATGAGCTCATTCATCAAAACAATAGTAAAAATAAATCACCTTCAATAGAAATATTACTAGCATCGCTTTCATCTGCAAAAGCGATTAACGCAGGTCAGATCGCCGCTGCGGTTGCGGTTGATCATCCTCAAAATCCTACACACCACATTGCTGCCGCAGTGCATGCCGCACGGGTGAGTGCAGTTCAAGCTTTATTAGATCGTAGATAAAAAAACGGATCCGATGGGTTGATCGGATCCGTAACACGCTTACAGAGTAAAGCGTGGAGACGTGGTGGTTAGACCACCGCGAAGTAAAACATCTGTATCGCCATGTCAAAAAAATTCAAATTATGCAAAATGATGGACTGCTTATTTAGCACCTGGGCGCATAGTCATTTTCATTTCATCCTCGCTCAATTTTCCATCCTTGTTAGTATCTAGTTTGTCAAAGTCCCGCGACAGTCGTTTCATGTGCGCAGCTTCAACTTCTGCACGACTGAGACTGCCATCACCATCTTTGTCGGCGCTTTTCCAGTGGTCACGCATTTTTTCCCGCATGCCTTCGCGAAATTCGTCATGCATAACTTTATGATGAGCTTGCATTTCTTCTTTTGAAATGAAGCCATCTTTATTGGTGTCAATATCATTGAACATGCGATCGCTGCCTTCACGCGCTTCTTCGCGGCTGATACGACCGTCACTATTTTTATCAAATTTCGAAAATGCTGATGGCAGCTTTTCAGTTTGCATGCCACCACTTTCATGATGATCGGCAAGTGCGGTGCTACTTCCAGCAAGTCCGGTAAGTAGCATTGAAATAACGGTGACGTGTTTCATGGGGACCTCGTTTAGTAGTAAGAGTCGCTATCGTGATTCACGCGACCCGCATACCACTGAGGTTTTACCGCTTGTTACAGATCTGTCAGACCCTGTCAGCCTGATCAAAGGAAGGAAATTTAATTAATAACCGTAGGCATGTAGTAAAAACTGCTGAAATGCTTCTGCGGGTGTGCTGATTTCTTTTTCTGGATTCCACAACGCACCCACTTCCATCGGCGGCACAAGATCAAGAATGGGACGTGCTTCAATCCGCTTGCCTTCGAGTGACCAGGGGCGAAACACCATATCAGACAGCACAGTGGCACCAAAGCCATGCGCCACTAGCCCGCGCACAGCTTCGATCGACGTAGTGCGAAACACAATATTCGGTTTGATGCGCCGTGATTTCCAATAGCCCAATGTTGATAATTCGGCTTCGTCAGTGGTCACCATGATGTAAGGATGTTGTGCAATGTCTTTCAGTGAAGGTGAGGCAATTTTGGCTAAAGCGTGGCCGGGTGCGACCCAAAGTTGACGACGTGAGCGCACTAGCACTGCGTGCGCGAATCGTTCTAGCTTATCAATGTTGGAAAGAATCGCTACGCCCAGATCGACTTCTTTATCCAGCACCGCGCGTTCAATTTCAGTTCTATCCATGTCGCGCAGATCAATGTCCACTTCGGGATAGCTAGCGCGAAAGCGCGCTAACAAATCAGGAAGAAAATATCCCAACACAGTGTAAGACGCTGCGACACTCACTTTGCCGCGCAAGGCATTGGTGCGATAACGCGGCTTGTGGGTGGCATCGCGAACCGAATCCAAAATATGGCAGGCATGGTGAAAGAAATCCTGTCCGTCCGCGGTGAGCGATACGCCTTGAGCCAGCCGTTCAAATAGCCTGACGCCCAGTTCTTTTTCCAGCGCTAGTACGGCATTCGTGATGGCAGACTGTGAGACGTTCTCGCTGGTAGCGGCCATGGAAAACTGGCCATTGCGGGCCGCTGACACGAAATAGCGCAGTTGGCGTAGGGTGACGTTATTGATGGACATGATCTAGATAAGGTATGTGTTTTTCAGATACGATGCTTGCGTATTTGTGATTTTACGATACCTTAGGGTCTGCCTATACTTTGACTCTTACCTAGGCAAACGACCTATATTGGCGGCTAAGTCGGCGATGCAAATCGAATACCGACGGACAGAAAATTATTGGGGAACTTTATGAACGCACCATTGGACAGGCAGCAGGCACTGCAGCCGGACGCTATTTCCCTTGACGATAAATACACGCTCGATCGCGGGCGAGTTTTTCTGACCGGCACTCAAGCACTTATTCGTTTGCCGATGATGCAGCGTCAGCGCGATCTCGCCGCGGGGCTAAATACAGCGGGATTCATCACCGGTTATCGCGGCTCACCTTTGGGATCGGTCGATCAAACAGCGGTAAAGGCGAAAAAATATCTCGATGCACACCACGTGCGTTTTCAACCGGGTGTGAATGAAGATTTGGCCGCCACATCGATCTGGGGTACGCAGCAAGTCAACTTATTCCCAGGCGCTAAGTATGATGGTGTGTTTTCTATCTGGTACGGTAAAGGTCCCGGCGTTGATCGTTCTGGCGATGTGTTCAAGCATGCAGTCGGTGCCGGAACAGCGCCTCACGGTGGCGTACTAGCGCTGGCAGGCGATGATCACGCTGCTAAGTCATCGACAAATGCGCATCAGAGCGAACACATTTTGAAAGCGTGTGGCATTCCTGTTTTATTTCCCTCATCGGTACAAGAATATTTAGATTACGGTTTGCATGGTTGGGCCATGAGCCGCTACACCGGTTTGTGGGTAGGTATGAAATGCGTCACCGATGTAGTTGAGTCGGGTGCAACCGTTGATATCGATCCTAATCGTGTGCAGATTGTGATGCCCGACGATTTCGATATGCCACCTAGCGGATTAAATATTCGTTGGCCCGATGGCATTCTCGAACAAGAAGAGCGACTGGTAAATTACAAGTGGTATGCCGCATTAGCGTATGCACGTGCGAATAAATTGAATCGTGTTATCTGGGATAGTCCGAATGCACGCTTTGGCATTATGACTGCCGGCAAATCCTATCTTGATACGCGTCAGGCGCTGGAAGATCTGGGTATTGATGAAAACGTCGCGCGCGATATCGGATTGCGACTCTACAAAGTAGGTATGACATGGCCCCTCGAAGCTGAAGGTGCGCGTCAGTTTGCAACAGGACTTGAAGAAATTTTAGTCGTTGAAGAAAAACGCCAGCTACTGGAATACCAACTCAAAGAAGAACTGTATAACTGGCGCAATGATGTGCGTCCACGTGTAGTCGGTAAATTCGATGACACAGGTGAATGGAGTAATACCCGCCGCAGTGGTCATGGTGAGTGGCTGTTACCAGGCACCTATGAATTAAATCCTACGCAAATTGCGCGCGCAATCGCAGCACGCATTTCAAACTATTTTGCAGGTCATCCGGTTGAACAGCGCGTTCGTGAACGTGTCGCGTATTTAGAGTCGCGTGAGGCAGTATTAAAAGTGAGTGTGAAGCCCGACGCACAAAAAGATCGCACACCGTATTTTTGTTCTGGTTGTCCACACAACACCTCTACCCGTGTACCGGAAGGTAGTCGTGCGCTAGCAGGTATTGGCTGCCATTACATGGCGTTGTGGATGGACCGCTCAACCTCAACATTTACTCACATGGGTGCTGAAGGCACAACGTGGATTGGTCATGCGCCATTCACGACCGAAGAGCATGTGTTCGCCAATATTGGCGATGGCACTTACTACCACTCAGGCTTACTTGCGATTCGTGCCGCTGCGGCATCTAAGGTCAATATGACCTACAAAATTTTGTTTAACGATGCGGTCGCAATGACAGGTGGTCAAACGCATGATGGTCCGTTAGACCCACCTACTATTTCGCGTCAAGTGGCCGCAGAAGGTGTTCGTCCGATTGTGGTTGTCACTGACGAACCGGATAAATATCCATCGAATACTGATTGGGCACCAGGCACCACCGTGCGCCATCGCAGTGAGCTCGATGCGGTTCAGCGCGAGCTGCGTGAAGTAAAAGGTGTATCAGCGATTATCTATGATCAGACGTGCGCATCCGAAAAGCGTCGCCGTCGCAAACGTAATGCCTTCCCTGATCCCGCTAAGCGCGCTGTTATTAATGAAGCCGTGTGCGAAGGTTGTGGTGATTGCAGCGTGAAATCGAATTGTCTCTCCGTTGAGCCTATGGAGACGGAGTTTGGTCGCAAGCGTCAAATCAATCAGTCGAGCTGCAATAAAGATTTTTCGTGTGTGACTGGATTTTGTCCGAGCTTTGTCACTGTCGAAGGCGGTCAACTGAAAAAACCAAAGAAAGCTGCGGTAAAAAATCTTGGAGGCGCAACAGAATCAGCGTTAACTCGTGCTGCTGCATTACCAGCGCCGGCCTTGCGTTCGTTAGATCAAGCCTATGGCGTACTTGTGACAGGTATCGGTGGTACCGGTGTGGTGACGGTTGGTCAGATTCTTGCGATGGCAGCGCACGTGGCAGGTAAGGCGTGCAGTGTGCTCGACATGAGTGGCTTAGCGCAAAAAGGTGGGCCGGTGATGTCACACGTTCGTTTAGCAGAGCGCGATGATCAAATTCATTCCACTCGTGTAGGTACTGGCGCGGCTGATTTGGTAGTGGGTTGCGATGTGATCGTGGCTGCGAGCAAAGATGCAATCGCGCGTATGGGTCAGGGTAGAACGCATGCGGTGATTAATTCCACACTTGCACCAACGGCAGCATTTGTTAAAAACCCGGATTGGAAGTATCCCGATGCTGATGCAGCCGAGAGTATTCGTAAAGTTTGTGGTGATGAGGCTGTAGCTGCGGTTGATGCCGGCAATATTGCGACGACCTTGATGGGTGA
>JBEGSP010000147.1:0-4711 GCA_041179845.1 Pseudomonadota bacterium | reverse complement strand
ATTTTCTTCGTCCGGCGGTCTTGCCATGAGCTTGCGCCTGAAGATCAATCTCGTGTTTTCGCTGCTGACCTTTCTTTTGTTTGCAATTCTCATTGTGGTGGAGGTCGTTGCTACGCGCAATAGCGTGAGCGAAGAAATGGAAGCTTCTGGACGAATTGCCACGCAGTTGTTAACGCGGGTTGGTAGTTTTTATGCGCAAAATGATTTGCCAGGCTTAGTTAATTTTTTGAATGATACCGGTCGTGTGCGTGCTAATGACATTCGGCTGTACGATCAAGGCGGCAGTTTGCTGTATCAATCCCCGCCATCAATTTACAAAGCGGGTCGCAACGCACCTGACTGGTATGCCGCACTAGTTGCTCCACCCGACAATGAGCGTGTAATTCAGATGTCGAACGCACGATTGGTTATTCAAACCAATCCAACGCGTGCAGTGCTGGATGGTTGGGATAACTTGCTCGATATATTGTTTGCTGAAATCACATTATTTTTATTGGCTGACTTATTGATACTCTGGTTAGTAGGACGTTGGCTTGAGCCTTTAGAAAAAGTGCAGTACGGTTTACGCGAATTAGGTCAGGGAGATCACAAAGTACGTTTACCACCATTGTCGGGTAAAGAAGCGGGTGAAATGGGTCGTGCGTTCAATCGCATGGCTCATGCAGTGGAAGAAAACATCCAAGTTAGACAAGCCAGTGCTGAAGCACAGGCTAGGCTCGACGCGCAGCGCGATTTCACAAAACTGCTGCATGCACGTATCGAAGAAGAACGTGCCGCCTTAGCGCGTGAGTTGCATGATGAGCTAGGTCAATCACTGACCGCGATACGAAGTATTGCTAAATCCTTGATTCAGCATCCGACTGTAGCAGGCAGTCCGGTAGAACAGCATGCAAAGATGTTGTTTGATACCGCCGGCATGACATCGGATGCTATGCACAGAATGATTCCTCGTTTGCGGCCGATCAAACTTGAAGGTATGGGCTTAGTCGATGCTGTGCGTGATTTATTGACGCAGAGTCAGCAAAACAATCCGAATCTGCGTTTGGATTTAGTCGTGAGTGGCGAGTTGTCTGCTACAGATGATGAGCTTGAATTAACGGCTTACCGTATAGTGCAGGAAGCCGTGACTAATATCATTCGGCATTCCCAAGCTAGTCGAGCACATGTAACGATAGAGGTAAGAGACGGACAGTTACATTTGTCCATTGCCGACAACGGCATCGGTGCGCAAACCCTTAAGCGTGATGGTCACTATGGTGTGCGAGGTATGCAAGAGCGAGCAGAATCGCATGGAGGAGTGATTGAGTTTAAACCTTCCAACGAAGGTGGGTTAGAAGTGCAGGCAATTTTTCCGTTGAAGCAAAGTAGTCAAGAGAGTGGCAAAGAATGAAAACTCCAATCAATGTGATGTTGGTAGATGATCACGCCGTAGTTCGTTTTGGATTCCGTATGCTGCTGGATGCGACGGAAGATATACGCGTGGTTGCCGAGGCCGAGTCCGCTGAGGTGGCCTACCAACTTATTCCAACAGCTAAGCCCGATGTCATTGTGATGGATATATCACTCGGTGGCACGATGGGTGTTGAAGCAACCCGACGCATCGTGGCACGCGACAAAATGGCGCGGGTTTTGGGTTTGTCGTCACACGAAGACCCTAGCTATGTGCGGTATATGTTGAAAGCCGGTGCGCTTGGTTATCTCTCAAAGCGCAGTGCGCCCGATGAACTCATGCACGCTATTCGTCAGGTAGCCGAAGGGCGCATGTACATTGATAGTCAACTATCGCAACGCATGGCGTTGGAAGAATTCAATGGTGAGAAAAGTCCAATCGAAGTTTTATCCGAGAGAGAATTTGGCGTTTTCATACAACTTGCCAAAGGATCCTCTGTTAATCAAATTGCTGAAATGCTGAATATTTCACCGCGTACCGTAGGTACTCATTTATATAACGTCAAACAAAAACTCGGTGTAGCCAATCAAGCAGAATTAGCGCTGATCGCTGTGCGACACGGGTTGATTGAGTTATAGGGTTAGATCTAGATCACCTATCTTGTGCGCCGAACAACCTACGCAGGCTAGGCTGATCGCAATGTGTCTGTCATGGCTCGCTGGGATAGTCGCTAATCCAGTCTAATCCGGTCACTATTCGAGTATCACTAAACTCGATACTCTGTTGATCGCCTTTCTCAGCCTATTTTTACAAGCTAGATAAGCCGGTTTAAGAGGACGGAGTGCTCGCAAGACTCTGCGCCAGCCGAACTAAACCCTAGTTCAGTAAACACATCTATGTCCGGTATCATATCGGCTGTAGTAATTAATTTATGACCCGTAGTTAAACCAATAATTCTTATAAAAGGACAGGGGAATGAACTACAACCAAGCCATTACCATCGGCGATCTGCGCGACATCGCACGCAAAAAACTCCCACGATCAGTATTCGGGTTCATTGATGGCGCTGCCCATGATGAGCGCACGTTGCGTGATAACGAAGCCGATTTAGCAAAGATTCGTTTCGCACCACGATTTATGGTCGATGTTAGCCAACGTTCCCAGCAAGTCGAGGTGCTGGGTAATACGTTTAATTCGCCGATGATTTTGGGGCCAACAGGCATAGCGGGAATACTCTGGCCCGACGGCGATCTGGCGATTGCTCGAGCGACTCAATCTAAGGGTGTGGGATTTTGCCAGTCAACGAATTCGAATTGCAGTATTGAACAACTCGCGACGCGTGCACGTTCTGATTTTTGGTTTCAACTCTATATACAAAAAGATCGCGACTTTTCGCGCTCATTGATGCAGCGTGCCTGGGATGCGGGTTCGCGTGTGTTGGTGCTGACGATAGACTTGCCTTTGCCAGGTCCACGTGAACGCGATCAGCGGAATGGTTTTACAGTGCCGCCCCGCATAGGCTTGGATAACATTTTTGATTACGCGAGCAAAATCGGCTGGCTGCTACGAATGGCGAGTGGACCAAAATTCACCTTCGGTAATATCGATAATCCAGATGCACCTGCGCGTAAATTAATGACCTTGGCGCAGTACGTGAGTGCTGCGTTTGATCCCTCAGTGACTTGGGCAGATCTTGATTGGATTCGACGTGAGTGGGAAGGAAAGCTGGCAGTCAAAGGAATACTGCGCGCTGATGATGCAAAAAGGGCGCAGGCTCATGGTGCTGATGCGGTCATCGTATCGAATCACGGTGGGCGGCAACTGGACGGCTCTCCTTCAGCGATTGCAGCGTTACCTGCTGTGGTCGATGCCGTCGGTGATAAGACCACTGTGTTAATGGATGGCGGTATTCGCCGCGGTAGCGATATCGTTAAAGCGATGGCAATAGGAGCGCGTGCTTGTCTAGTTGGTCGGGCGGGCTTGTATGGTCTGGCCTCGGGCGGGCAGCCTGGGGTAGAGCGCGCGATTGGAATGCTCCAACAAGAGATCGATATCGTGCTGGCCTTGCTCGGTGTGCCCGACATCACAAAGATTGATCGTAGTGCTTTGTTTGAGGAGCGCTAACCAGTCGTTGAACCCACTGTGAAATAATTTCCTTACGGTATAAATTTTATGACGACTATAAGCAAAGTAAGGAGTGCTTCACGACATCAGTTTTGATTCTGCGCAAATAATTAGTTGTGTGGTCGGTCTAGTCTGATAAGCGTCTGGCGCAGGTACGGTTGGTTGCAAGCTGAATTCCTTGTATCAATCTCACCTGCGCTGGCGCTATCTAAACAAAAGAGATTAAGCCGAGGCGCGTATGAAGCGTTTGCACACCCACTACGACAACTTAAAAGTTGCACAGAACGCGCCCCCCGAAGTTATACGTGCGGCATATAAAACATTAAGTCAAAAATTTCATCCTGATCGTCATGGTGGTGATCTTCGGTCTACTAAAACCTTTCAACTGATTACCGCTGCGTATGACGTCTTGTCTGACCCGCAGCGCCGTCGTCAGCATGATGAATGGATAGCACGCACAGAGCGACGCTTAGATAGAGAGGCAATGGCTGCTCTCGCTGCACGTGAACAACGACCCTGGAACGGAAAAGAACGACGCGCTCGTTCGTGGCCATCGATGAAAGCATCGATGCCGCCTGTAGCTACCGCTTCCATTGCTGGTAAATTAAAAATCCCCGCCAGAACACTGGCGCTGTGGACCGCAATGCTGATTACGACCCTCATGCTGCTAATGCTGTATCAGTATTAAGCTGTTCTCTGCTCTTCGGTTGTTGGTTAAATCATTAGATATCGCCGCGAGTCCATTCGCACCCATGGCGACCCTTGCGCCAAAATCCTAGCCCTAGGCCGGCTCGGTTATAGTAGCCATTCCACTGCGAGATGGCCATGCTTCTGCTGGCCAAAAATCACTATAAGAAAGCGCTTGTGACTAGCCAGACCGAGGAGCGCATCATCACGGCCGCGCTTTTGCGCATGGGTTTGATTGATGCCGACGAACAGCCCCACATAACTCACCTAACGGGTGGCGTGTCTTCATTGATTGTGAGGGTCGATACGCGTCGCGGCTCCTTATGTGTGAAGCAGGCGCTACCTGAACTGAAGGTCGCAACGCACTGGAGCGCACCCTTAGAGCGTAACCATGCCGAACTAGCCTGGATATCTTACGTGTCGAATGATTTACCTGAGGCGGTGCCCACTATCTTAGGTTCTGACCCATCCTCATTTTGTTTTGCGATGAACTGGCTACCACCGGAGAGT
>JBEGSP010000146.1:0-3452 GCA_041179845.1 Pseudomonadota bacterium | reverse complement strand
ATCACCTATCTATCAAGCGCTGATCGATGGCGTGTTGTTATTCATCGTGCTGTGGATCTACTCACGCAAACCGCGCCCCTATATGGCAGTGAGTGGCGTATTTGCGGCAGGTTATGGTTGTGCGCGTTTCTTTACCGAGTATTTCCGTGAACCCGACTATGAAGTCATGCTAGGCCCGTGGGTTATTTCAGCGGGTCAGATGCTGTCACTACCGATGATTATTTTGGGTGGTGTGTTACTACTGATCGCTTATAAAAAAAATCCTACTAGCTCGCTCTCATGAATGCAAATCTTTACTCCCTGTTTCGTTCGCGCTTTCCGCGCGACTTGGATGACTGTTGGATAGAAACTGCCGATGCGCTGTATTACAGCTGGCGCGATCTAGAACGCGGCAGCGCAAAAATAGCTAACTTGCTGGAGAGTTTAAATCTACCTTCTGGCTCACGAATCGCCGCGCAAGTCGAAAAATCCCCCGAAGCCTTAATGCTGTATCTGGCGACTGTGCGCGCAGGATTTGTGTATTTACCACTCAACACAGCTTATCGTGCTGCTGAAATGAGTTATTTCATCGAAGACGCAGCACCGGCAGTAGTTGTCTGTGCGCCTGAAAATTTTGGCTGGGTATCGCAAATCGCCTTTAAGAACGATACAGGCCATGTGTTCACATTAGATGAACCGCGCAATGGCCGTAACCGCGGCAGCCTACTTTCACGCGCAGCCCATCTGAGTGATGAATTCACTACTGTGCATCGTGAGGCCGATGATCTTGCTGCTATTTTGTATACCTCAGGCACGACCGGTCGCAGTAAAGGTGCGATGCTCAGCCATGGCAATTTAGCCGCCAACATCAAAGTACTGCATGAAGTCTGGCATTGGCAAGCTGGTGATGTGCTGCTGCACGCGTTGCCGTTATTTCATATTCATGGTTTATTCGTCGCGGCACACGGTGCACTGATGAATGGCAGCAAAATGATTTTTTTATCGAAATTTGATAGCGCTTCTGTCATTCATCATCTCCCTCGCAGCACGATTTTTATGGGCGTGCCCACCTATTATGTACGCCTGCTCAGTGATCCACAGTTTGATCGTTCTACCTGCGAAAAAGTTCGTTTGTTCGTCTCAGGCTCAGCACCTTTGCTGACCGAGACGTTTGACGATTTCAAACAACGTACTGGACACACCATACTCGAGCGCTACGGCATGAGCGAAACCGGCATGTTGACCTCGAATCCTTACGAAGGTAATCGCAAAGCAGGTACTGTTGGACCTGCTCTACCCGATGTTAGTGTGCGCATCGTAACTACGCAAGGCACACACTGTGCAGTTGATGAGATAGGTGACATTCAAGTGAAAGGGCCCAACGTTTTTCAAGGCTATTGGCAAATGCCTGAAAAGACGGCGGAAGAATTCACCAGCGATAGGTATTTCAAAACCGGCGATGTGGGTCGCATGGATAACGAGGGCTATATTTCTATCGTCGGCCGCAGCAAAGATTTAATTATCTCAGGTGGTTATAACGTCTACCCCAAAGAAATCGAATCGGTGATCGATGAATTACCGGGCGTGCTCGAATCGGCTGTAATAGGTATTGCTCATCCTGACTTTGGTGAAGCTGTTACCGCAGTTATCGTGCCGCGCGATGGATACAAGCTATCAGAAACCGATATCATCGCCGTACTCAAAGAAAAAATAGCTAACTTTAAAGTTCCCAAACACGTGCACGTCGTTGAAGAACTTCCTCGTAACACCATGGGCAAGGTTCAGAAAAATCTATTGCGAGAAAAATTCAGCGCTGGCTGATTTATCTAAACGCTTTGTACAGCATATATGCTGCCAACACATACAAGACAATCGCAAATACTTTTTTGAGACTCTTAACTGGAAGTGCATGCGCTGTTTTCGCACCAAACGGTGCAGTGAAAACGCTAGCAGCAGAAATCACTAGCAAGGCGGGTAAATAAATAAAGCCTAACGAACCTGGCGGTAAGCCCGGCTCGTGCATCCCAAAATATATATTCGACAGCGTTCCAGCCAGTGCAATCGGAAAACCTAATGCTGCACTGGTTGCCACAGCATTGTGAATTTTCACGTTACACCAGGTCATAAAGGGCACCGAAATAAATCCTCCACCCGCTCCTACCAAACCTGATAGCACACCAATAATCGTACCGGCGCCAAACATGCCAGGCGCTTGCGGAAGTTCGCGCGATGCTGAAGGTTTTTTATCCATCAGCATTTGCGTCGCTGAAAATCCCACGAAGATCGCAAAGAATAAAGCCAGACCAAATGAATTCAGCTTTGTACCTATCCACGGACCTATCCATGAACCAATCAAAATTCCCGGTGCCAGTACTTTTACCACCGGCCACAACACGGCGCCTCGCTTATGGTGCGCACGCACAGACGATAAAGAGGTAAACATGATGGTTGAGAGTGATGTCGCAATCGCCATGTGCACAATTAATTCGCGCGGAAAATCACGCGCAGTTAACAGCATTGTGATGAAGGGCACCATTAACATGCCGCCACCTATACCCAACAAACCGGCTGCGAATCCCGTGAAGGTACCCAACAGAAGAAACAAGAGAATCAAACTAATATCCATCCGGGTCTTTCAATGAGATTTTTTTAAAATAAGTTTTTCTACAATAAATTTCCATTCGGCGGTCGTGACAGGTGTAATCGACAGTCGATTACCACGACGCAAAATGATCATGTCAGATAATTCGGGATGCTCGCGTAATTCAGGCAAACCAATAAGTCGAGTTTTTGCTTTAGCCTGAACATCGACTAATAACCAGCGCGGATTTTCCTGTGTGGATTTCGGATCGTAATACGGACTCTTGCGATCAAACTGGGTGGGGTCGGGATAACTAGTGCTGTGCACTTCTGCCAAACCCGCAATCCCCGGCTCAGCACAACTGGAATGGTAGAACAGCACGCCATCACCGACACGCATTTCATCACGCATAAAATTACGCGCCTGATAATTGCGCACTCCCGTCCACGGAACACTGCTAGCCTTTGCAGCGAGCGCATCATCGATGCTAGTCTCGTCAGGCTCAGATTTCATTAGCCAGTAACGCATTGTTTTTATTGTGATGGAGCGCACACGCCCAATAAAAAAGCGGCTGCATTGTGATGCAACCGCTAGAAATAAAATTCCCGCCTGTGCCGCTGTGCCGGCATCCTGAACCTATTCGGTTCAAGGCGGCCACAGTAGTTCAATATTGGGATCGTCGGACTAGCGACGTTCACGCCTACTAAACGAATCCCGCAGCCAGTGCGCGTGAATGGTTCAAGGAATATATGGCAATCGCGAACACGGCAGGAGTACTTAGTCTACCTTAAACCAAGCGGCTGTCAAAGATTTTCGCAGTGTGATTACACAAACTCTGCGCGATTCTTGATGCGATCAAAAAAGTTTTTCTTGCGGTGCGAGTGCACTATCG
>JBEGSP010000145.1:0-2566 GCA_041179845.1 Pseudomonadota bacterium | reverse complement strand
TCTATGCTCGGAGCCAATCCACAAGTGATGGCGTTCTCTGAGGTGTATCAAGCATTGCAAACGGGGGTAGTTGATGGTCTTGAAAATGTACCGTCGAACTTATATACCCAAAAAATGCATGAAGTACAAAAGCATATGACCGTTACTAATCATGGTTACATTGGTTATGCCGTTGTTGTAAATAAAAAGTTCTGGGAAAAACTGCCCGCTGATGTTCGTAGTCAGCTCGACGTAGCGATGAAAGAAGCAACCGAGTATGCGAATAAAATCGCGCAGCAAGAAAATGAAGCGGCACTCGACGCGATTCGTAAATCTGGAAAGACGACCGTGTATGCACCGACCGAAGCAGAAAAGGCTGAATGGCGAAAGGTGATTTTACCGGTACATAAAACGATGGAAGAGCGAATTGGTAAAGACTTGATTGCGGCTGCCAGTAAAGCTGCGGCAGGCAAGTAGGTTTTTTATTGTATGCGTAACCTGAGCAGATAGGCCTAACGATGAAATTCCTTGATCATTTAGAAGAATGGTTTATTGCCTTTTTGATGGCGGCTGCCACACTGATTATTTTTGTGGCGGTGATACATCGTTATGCCTCAGGTCTGCCGATTCCTGTCGTGCAGGATTTTCTATTGCGCATAAATACTAGCTGGGCTCAGGAGTTGACGATTTATCTCTTTGTGTGGATGGCTAAATTCGGGGCAGCCTACGGGGTGCGTACTGGCATACATGTGGGTGTCGACGTGTTGATCAATCGTTTAAACACACCGCTAAAGAAAAAATTTATTTTGTTTGGTCTGCTAGCGGGAGCAAGCTTCACCGGCATCATCGCCGCTCTAGGCGCCGATTTTGTGTTTGAGCTGTCGGGTACGTCGAGTACATCTGAGGTACTCGAGCTACCCATCTGGATTGTGTATCTCGCTATTCCCTTGGGTTCATCGTTAATGTGTTTTCGGTTTTTGCAGGTGAGTTGGAATTTTGCTCGAGGCGGTGAGCTGCCAGTGCATGATCATGCACATGTCGAAGGGCTAGTGGAGGATGCAGCGGAGGGTCGGCAATGAACGCGTTCATTATATTTGCGTTACTAATTGTGTTGATGTTGAGCGGCATGCCGATATCGATCGCATTGGGTCTGACTGTACTCACCTTTTTGTTCACATTGACCGATGTACCTGTGCAGGCAGTCGCCCTGAAGTTATTTACGGGCATAGAGAAATTCGAAATCATGGCGATTCCGTTTTTTATCTTGGCTGGAAATTTTCTTACACATGGAGGCGTAGCGCGACGCATGATTACCTTTGCCACCTCTATGGTAGGGCATTGGCATGGTGGATTAGCCTTGTCAGGTGTGCTGGCATGCGCCCTATTTGCGGCGGTGTCAGGATCATCGCCAGCGACAGTGGTGGCGATTGGATCCATCTTGTTACCTGCAATGATTAAGCAAGGTTACCCAAAATCGTTTGGTGCTGGAGTCATTACGACGTCAGGTGCATTGGGGATACTGATTCCGCCATCCATAGTGATGGTGATGTACTCCGTTTCTACGAATACCTCGGTTGGTAAATTATTTGTGGCAGGTGTAATGCCGGGTTTCTTGTTAGCGTTTTTTTTGGGTTTAACAACCTGGATACTGGCGCGCAGTAAAGATTATCCTCGCATGCAGCGCTCAACCTGGCTGCAACGTTGGCGTGCATTCAGAGAAAGTGTCTGGGGTTTGTTATTAATTGTGGTGGTCATGGGAGGTATCTACACGGGCATATTCACACCCACTGAAGCAGCAGCGATGTCTGCGGTGTATACCTTTGTGATCGCCGTGTTTGTTTACCGTGACTTACGCTTGGTTCAGATTGGTAAAGTGTTGGTGGACTCTGCGGCTATGTCGGCCATGCTGCTATACATCATCACTAACGCTGTGCTGTTTTCATTTTTAATGACCAGCGAAGGTATTCCGCAAGCGATGGCGGGCTGGATCATGGATCAAGGTTTAGGTCAGATCAGTTTCCTATTAGTGGTAAATCTTTTACTACTATTGGCAGGCAATGTGATGGAGCCTTCATCAATCGTATTGATCATGGCACCGATTCTTTTTCCAGTTGCTGTGGCGTTGGGCGTTGACCCTGTGCACTTTGGAATTATCATGGTAGTGAACATGGAAATCGGTATGTGTCATCCACCCGTAGGTTTAAATCTGTATGTGGCGTCGGGTATAACTAAGATGGGAATCACCGAATTGACCGTGGCGGTCTTGCCTTGGTTGTTCACTATGCTAGGATTTTTGCTACTAATCACTTATGTGCCGCAGTTGTCGCTCTGGCTGCCGCGATTATTATTTGGTGGATGAATCTCAGATTGAACCAGCAGTGTTCATCGTGGAGGCGTGTCTATGTCAAAGCAAATAGCTGAATTATTTTCGTCTATCGTGGCTGCTCCCTTTGGAGCGATTGGTATCCGTGTAGAACGCGGAGAATTACGTGAGCTCACCTACTTGCCGCCGGAGTACGAGCCTAAGCCCGGCCAAGACTCTCTTTCAAAAAAAGTAGCGAAGCAAGTTCAGGCATATTTCAAAAAT
>JBEGSP010000144.1:0-14260 GCA_041179845.1 Pseudomonadota bacterium | reverse complement strand
TTTTGCAACGGTACGCCGCGCGACTACCATGCCCTGTTCACTTAGCATGTCTGTGATCTTGCTGTCTGAGAATGGATTTTTTGGGTCTTCAGCTCCTATCAGTTGTTTGATCAAAGCGCGTATTGCAGTCGATGATGCTTCGCCGCCCGTTTCTGTGGCTACGTGGCTGCCAAAGAAAAATTTTAGTTCAAACATACCGTGCGGTGTCAGCATATATTTCTGCGTAGTTACGCGCGAAATAGTGCTTTCATGCAGACCCAGTGTATCAGCAATTTCGCGCAGCACAAGGGGCTTCATTGCAACTTCGCCGTGAGTAAAAAAATTACGTTGACGATCTACTATCGCTTGCGAAACACGCAAAATAGTATCGAATCGTTGCCGCATATTTTTGATAAGCCATTTGGCTTCTTGCAACTGCGATGTAAGCGAGCCTTCACCTTTGTTTTGCTTAAGTATGCTGGCGTACATGGCATTCACTCTTAGCTTAGGCATTACCTCGCGGTTAAGGCTAACTTGCCACTCGCCTTTTGCACGTTTGACAATAACGTCGGGAACGACGTAGTCGGAGGCATCACCGGCATAGGCGGCACCTGGGTGGGGATTGCAACAGCGAATCACGGCTTGCGCTTCTCGTAAATCTTCGTCGTCGCAATCGAGTATTTTTTTCAGTTTATTAAATTCGCGTTGAGCAAAGAGTTCCAGATGGTTTTCAACCAGGGTCAGCGCCATACGTCGGGTAACAAAAGCGACTTTCTCCATGCGACGGATTTGGATCGACAGACATTCCGACGCATTTCTGGCACCTATACCTGCTGGATCAAAGCTTTGCAAAAGTTTGAGCGCCACCATCAGCTCGTCAAACTCAATATCTAATTCCTCGGGCAGCCGGCCGTGAATATCTTCCAGAGGTTCTTCTAGATAGCCGTTGTCATCTAAGGCTTCAATCAGTAACTCGACGAGTGCACGATCGCGACGATTATTGACCGTGACAGAAAGCTGCTCGAGTAAGTGTTCGCGCAAGGTGCATTCATGCGCTTCAAGCTGAGGACGGCCGTTATCATCTTCGGGCGCTTTGGATGAGCGCGAGACGTCATCAAAACTCCAGTCGGCATCATTGCCTGTATTGCCCTCGTCGCCTGACTCACCGGCTGGGGCGCCCTCAGCACTTGCTTCACCAGGTGTACTTACCTCGCCGGAGCCCTCGCCTACGGAATCAGCGGGCGCGGAGAGTGGTGCTTGGCTGATAGCGCCATCGCTCAGTAATCGTATTGAGTGATCTAACGGGTCATCCAAACGTTCGAGCAGCGGATTATCAGTCAGCATTTGCTCGAGTTCCTGATGCAGCTCGAGTGTAGACAATTGCAACAGGCGTATCGATTGCTGCAGCTGAGGAGTCAGTGCAAGATGTTGTGATACACGTAGTTGTAAAGTTTGTTTCATTGTCCTCGATTACATCCTGAAGTTTTCACCGAGATAAACACGGCGAACGGATTCATTGCCAATGATTTCTTCTGGACTGCCCGAGGCCAGCACGGCCCCTTGGTTAATGATGTAAGCGCGATCGCAAATACCCAGCGTTTCGCGCACGCTGTGATCAGTAATCAGAACACCGATACCGCGCTCTTTAAGAAAGCGAACGATGCGCTGAATTTCTATGACTGCAATCGGATCGACGCCCGCAAAAGGTTCATCTAACAAAATGAAGCGTGGACTAGTTGCTAAAGCACGGGCAATTTCTACACGACGTCTTTCGCCACCGGATAGCGACAACGCTTGATTACCTCGCAGCTTTTCAATTTGCAGGTCTGCCATCAGTGTATCGAGGCGCTGCTCGATTTCGCCACGAGGTAATGGCTTACCTTGTTTTTTTTGTAGTTCGAGAACGGCGCGAATATTGTCTTCTACAGAAAGCTTGCGAAATACCGACGCTTCTTGTGGGAGGTAGGACAAACCCAGTTCTGCGCGGCGGTGAATGGGTAAGCCTGAAATACTCTGATCATCCAGTGTGATCTCTCCACCCTCTGATGGAACCAGACCGACGATCATATAAAACGAGGTTGTTTTTCCAGCTCCGTTTGGGCCGAGCAATCCCACCACTTCACCACTGGCGACATCCAGAGACACGTCATGCACTACCTGACGTGCGCCATAGCTTTTCTGGAGGCTGCGTACTCGCAGCATGCTGGGCAAACTACTTTTCATCACTACCTTTATCCGAGCCGCGTGGCTGAATGACAGCTTTTACTCGACCACTTCCAGGCTTGCTTTCGCCCGAAACAGAATTGCTGACTGAGTAGAATTCAGCACGGCTATCGTACGAAATAAATTCACCTTCAACTTCGTCAGTAATCTTTGAACCATCCAGCATCTTCACGCGCGCTTGTTTGAATAGCTTGGCGATTTCAGTTTTGGTGTCGTACTCAATTCGATCGGACGCATTACCTTCAATCCATAAATCTTTGCCACCATCACGTTTTTGACGAAACCGAGTAGTGCCGCCTGGCGGAGCATATAAGGTTGCGAATTGATGCCCTGCTTGGTCTTGGCGCACCAGCAGTTTGTCTGCATGCATGACCAAACTGCCGCGCGTTAGCACGACATTGCCGATAAAGGTATTGGTCTGTTTGGACTCGTCATAGAACATCTGATTCGCTTCAACATTGGTTGGCTTGTTCAGATCTGCCTTTTCAGCATGTGCTGCGCTCAGCATGACGAGACAAAAAATTAATGAGCTCGTTTTACCTAAAATCGCGATGGAATTTTTCATAAATGGCGCATCCCTTATTAATGCGATGGTTCGTAATGTCCGCGGACTTGGCTTTGTAAATTCATCTGATGTTTACCGTTGTCAGCAATCATGCCAGTTCCCTCCATGCGGGAAGTACCTAATTGAATCACTACTCTCTTGTCAGTTTTCACAATATCTTGATTAGGTAGGGCCAGCATGTAATCTGAATCGACTCGCAAAGAATCGCCACCACGGGTCTGCGGCCGCTCTAGTGTGACGTTGTCATAAAAATGTATTTCTTTTTGATCGGCGGTGATTTTTGCGGTGCGCGCGCGTAGTGTCATTGGATCGCGTAAATTAGAATAGCTACGTACAGACGGTTGTTCGATAGTACTGCTGTCATCCACTGGATAATGAATTAATTTTTTACCGCTGATAACGTATTGCGCCTTATCGCTGACAGACATACGTGTGTAGGTAAAGTCTTCAATAAAGTAGTCAGGTTCAGTGCGAACGGTGGGTTCGCGCGTTTCGACAGCTGAACGACGTGCAATTTCTAATGCCCAAAAGCTGAGTGCTGCCAGTAATGATCCAGCGGCTAGCAGCAGCAGTGCCGGATAACGTCGGCGCAAATCTCCGCTCATGATAGATAAGGCGCGAGCGCCGAGTCATAATTACCTTGTGCGTGCAAAATAAAATCACACACTTCGCGAACTGCTCCTTTGCCGCCGTGGGCCTCAGCTACATAATGAGCACGACTTCTAACGTCTGCATGTCCATTCGGTACGCTGACTGCAAATCCTACGCGCGTCATTACTGGCAGATCAATCACGTCATCACCCATGAAGCCGCATTCTTCAGGTATGAGTTTTAGGTCGACAATTATTTTTTCAAATGCTGATCGTTTGTCTTCGATTCCTTGCAGCAGAATACTGATTCCAAGATCAGTAGCTCGGCGCGCAACGATAGGTGATTGTCGAGCGCTGATAATCGCAGTGCGTACACCGGATTTTTGCAGCAGCTTAATGCCATGTCCATCGAGTGCATTGAAGGTTTTAATCAGTTCTCCTTCGGGGCCGTAGCGCAATCCTCCATCGGTCAGTACGCCATCCACATCAAAGATCATCAGCTTGAGTCGCTTTGCCCGCTCGGTTGACGTTAAATCTGAAGTCATCGTCATATCACCTTGGCGCGAGTGAGATCGTGAATATGCAGAGCGCCAACCAGTTTCCCGTTGGACTCGCATACCAGCACTTGATTGATGCGGTGTTGCTCCATCAGCTCGACGGCATCGACCGCCAGCTGTTCAGGGCCTAACACGCGTGGCTTTGTGTGCATCACATCGCGAATAAGCGTTTTTGAAAAATCTCTGCCTTGCTCAATGAGGCGGCGTAGATCGCCGTCAGTGAATATGCCAAGCACATGAAAATCATCATCCACGATCGCTGTCATGGCCATACCCTTACGCGTGACTTCGAGTAATGCCTCGGGCAGCATCACATCGGGTTTGACCGCAGGAATCAAGTGGTCAGTACGCATAACATCGCGCACGTGAGTGAGTAATTTGCGACCCAGTGAGCCACCGGGATGAGAGCGGGCAAAATCTTCTTCGCGAAATCCGCGTGCATCGAGCATTGCCACCGCTAAGGCATCGCCGAGTGCGAGCGTTACGGTGGTACTTGCTGTGGGTGCCAAATTAAGTGGGCAGGCTTCTTTTTCTACCGCGATGTTTAGGTGTACGTCAGCCAGGCGGGCGAGGGATGAATCTGGATTGCCCGTCATGGAAATGAGTTTTGCACCCAGACGTTTTATAACAGGAGTGATAGCGAGTAATTCGTCTGACTCGCCAGAATAAGAAATCGCTATCATTGCATCGGCTTTAGTGACCATGCCTAGATCTCCATGCGCTGCTTCGCCTGGATGGACGAACATGGCAGGCGTGCCGGTGGAGGCTAAGGTGGCAGCAATTTTTCTGGCGATGTGGCCCGACTTCCCCATTCCAGAAACAACGACGCGACCACTGCAGCTAAGCAGTAAAGCAGTCGCGCGTGCAAAGTCGTGCTGGGTATCTGCAGAAAGACGAGCCTTCAATGCCAGTATGGCGTCGGCCTCAATTTGAAGTGTGTCGCGTGCCAACTCCAGCGCGCGACTAGCAACGCTGTTGTCAAATTGCTGCGAGAACCTTTTTTCATGGGTTACACTCATGCGTAGAGTATAGCCCAAGATTTAAAGCAAAAAACCTGCCAGTGGTAAAAGATCCTGCTGACAGAGTAATTCTTGCCGTCAGTTCGTTGTTAAGCCCTATAACCATCAAATTGGCCCATGAATTCACCGTTGGAACTGACACTCATCTTGCTCGTTGCTGCTGTTTTGGGCGTAGTGGCATTCCGCATGATGAATTTGCCGCCCATGCTGGGCTATCTGACAGTCGGCATTTTGATCGGCCCGCATGCGTTGGCGCTTGCCGCTAATAGTAATGCGACCCATATGCTGGCGGAGTTCGGCATCGTCTTTCTGATGTTTTCGATAGGGCTTGAATTCTCGTTGCCCAAGCTGAAATCGATGCGGCGAAATGTTTTTGGCCTGGGGATGGCGCAAGTCGTGCTGACGATCGTTGTGACAGTTTTATTCTCAAGCCTGATGTCCCAGCTGCTGCCTTCATTAATGGGAATTAGCTGGAGCGCTTCTTTCGCACTCGGCGCTGCACTATCCATGTCGTCCACGGCCATCGTACTGAAGCTGCTAACTGAAAAGCTGGAGCTGGAAAGTGAGCATGGTCGGCGAATCACGAGCATCTTGCTGTTTCAGGATCTGGCCGTTGTACCACTCATCATTGTGCTGCCTTCGCTGGCTCATCCTGGCCCTGATCTGGTCGAAGATCTGGTCATGGCGGGCATCAAAGCCTGTTTCGTATTGTTCCTGCTGCTGTTTCTTGGGCAAATTTTATTGCGGCGCTGGTTTCAGATCGTGGTGCAACGTCGGTCGCACGAACTGTTCATGCTCAATCTATTGCTAGTGACATTGGGGGCGGCGTGGATCACCGAAATCGCGGGGTTGTCATTGGCCTTAGGCGCGTTTGTCGCGGGTATGCTGATTTCCGAAACTGAGTTTCGGATTCAGGTTGAAGAAGATATCAAGCCGTTTCGTGATGTGCTACTCGGTCTTTTTTTCATTAGCGTCGGCATGTTGCTCGATTTGCGGCTCGTGATTGACCATTTCTTTTTAGTGCTTGTTTTGTTAGTCGTACCCTTGTTTCTTAAGTTTGGCTTAATCGCACTGCTGGCTCGCGTATTTGGTGCCAAGCCGGGCGTGGCATTGCGTACGGGTTTGGGTTTGGCGCAAGGCGGAGAATTTGGTTTTGTTTTGTTAAACCAAGCGGGTGGACTAGGATTGGTTGATCCTGCGTTAGTGCAGTTGATTTTGGCCGCTATGGTGTTGTCTATGCTGGCCACACCATTTATTTTTGCCAATTTTGATCGTATCGCGATGAAATTCTCCTCCAGCGAATGGATGGAGCAATCGTTAAATCTCACGCGCATTGCCAGTCGAGCCATGAAAGAAGAGGGGCAAGTGATTATTGCTGGTTTTGGTCGTAGTGGTCAAAGTCTGGCGAAATTGCTCGAAGAAGAAAACATTCCGTATCACGCACTTGATCTTGATCCTGAGCGCGTCATTGAAGCGCAGAATGCAGGCGCTGAAGTGTCTTATGGTGATGCCACTCGTCGCGAGAGTTTGATCGCAGCAGGGATACATCGTGCAGCCGCACTGGTGATTACCTATGCCGATACACAAGCTGCTTTAAAGACGCTGCATTTTGCAAATGAACTTGCACCGAATCTTCCCGCCATCGTTCGCAGCGTGGGCGAAGATGATTTAGACGTGCTTAGAGCCGGTGGCGCTGATGAAGTGGTACCCGAGGCGATTGAGGGTAGTTTGATGCTCGCATCGCATGCGCTGCTGCTAAAAGGCGTGCCACTGCGACGTGTGATTCAGCGGGTGCAAGCCGCTCGAAGTGAACGCTATGCCTCATTGCGCGGTTACTTTCATGGATTAGGTGATGTCGCCGACGATGATGAGCATCTGCAAGTGCGACTTCATTCCGTGCCCTTGCACGATAAAGCACTAGCGATTGGTTTATCGCTATCGGCATTGAACATCGAAGCACTGGGAGCGGAGATTACGGCTGTTCGGCGCGGTAAAAGTCGTATTCCATTTGCTCCGGACACCGTTCTTGAGGCTGGCGACGTGGTGGTTTTGCGTGGTGCGGCTACCGCATTGGAGCGCGCAGAGAAACGTTTGCTACAAAAATAAATGCACTGGCGTGAATGGTTTCATGCCAGCGCAGGGCGGGTTTCAGCGATCCGTGTTAAGCGCGCTTTTTCTCTTTTTTGGTTACGAGCAGAGGCGCAAGATATTTACCCGTCACGCTAGCGGGATTTTTTGCTACTTGCTCAGGTGTTCCTGAGGCGATGATTTGACCGCCTCCAGCGCCACCTTCCGGACCTAGATCAATAATCCAATCCGCTGTTTTGATGACATCCAAGTTGTGCTCAATGGTCACCAATGTATTCCCTTGATCGCGCAAGCGATGTATGACTTTCAGTAACAGAGCGATATCGTGGAAATGTAAACCAGTCGTCGGTTCATCAAGTATGTACAGCGTGCGACCAGTATCCCGTTTGGATAATTCGAGTGATAGCTTCACGCGTTGTGCCTCACCACCGGATAGCGTAGTAGCACTCTGACCTAAACGTATGTAGCCCAGACCGACATCCAACAAAGTTTGTAGTTTGCGAGCAATCAGCGGAACGGGTTTGAAAAATACATGCGCATCTTCAACAGTCATACCCAGTACTTCAGAAATATTTTTCCCCTTGTACTGAATTTCTAAGGTTTCGCGGTTATATCGTTTGCCGTGACACACATCGCAGGGAACGTAAACGTCCGGTAGAAAGTGCATTTCAACTTTGATGACGCCATCGCCTTGACAGGCTTCGCAACGGCCACCTTTGACGTTAAATGAGAAGCGACCTGCGGAGTAGCCCCGTTCTTTGGCTTGTGGAACGGTAGAAAATAATTCACGGATAGGTGTGAATAGACCCGTATACGTCGCAGGATTTGAGCGAGGTGTGCGACCAATAGGCGCCTGATCAACTGAAATCACTTTATCAAAATGCTCTAGGCCCGAGACGCTTTCATGTGGCGCAGGTTCTGCTTGTGAGCCGTATAAATGGCGCGCCAGCACATGATGCAGCGTATCGTTAATTAGCGTTGATTTACCTGAGCCCGAGACACCCGTCACACAGGTTAGCAAACCGACGGGTATTTCAAGATTCACTGATTTGAGATTGTTGCCTTCGGCGCCGTTAATTATCAGCAGTTTTTTTCTGTCAGCGATCGTGCGCAGCTGTGGTACTTCAATAGCGAGATTGCCGTTGAGGTATTGAGCTGTGAGAGATTTTTTATTTTTGAGAATGTCACTAATGCCGCCCTGTGCAACGACCTCACCACCATGCACCCCTGCGCCCATGCCCATATCGACAATGTAATCAGCGCTACGAATAGCATCTTCATCATGTTCAACGACGAGCACGGTGTTACCAATATCGCGTAAATGCTTGAGAGTGGTGATGAGACGATCATTGTCGCGCTGGTGCAAGCCGATTGAGGGCTCATCAAGAACGTACATCACGCCGGTCAAACCAGAACCAATTTGTGACGCAAGTCGTATGCGTTGCGCTTCACCGCCGGATAAGGTGTCGGCACTACGGTGCAGGGATAAATAATCCAATCCGACATTATTAAGAAATTTAAGTCGCGAGATGATTTCTTTGATGATTCTGTCGGCGATTTCTTTCTTTGCGCCCCGCAATTTCAACTTCTCAAAAAAATCTAACGTATTCCGTAGTGGCATTTCGGCCACTTGAAATATGGCGCGCTGCTGCGAGCCTTCGCCCACTTTAACAAAGCGCGCTTCAACACGTAAGCGTGCGCCATGACATTCTGGGCATTCTTTTTCATTGATGAATTTCGCCAACTCTTCTTTGACCGCCATTGAATCAGTTTCATGATAGCGACGTTGAAGATTGGGAACGACACCTTCAAAAGTATGTTCTTTTATGACCGTGCGGCCACGCTCGTTAACATAAGCGAAGGGAATTTTTTCTTTGCCCGAGCCAAATAGAACAGCCTGTTGTGCCTTCTCTGGCAACTGCTCGAATGGCAAATCAAGATCAAATTCATAATGCTTCGCTAACGACGACAGCATTTGGAAATAAAACTGATTACGTCTATCCCAGCCTTTGACGGCGCCTGAGGCGAGTGAAAGATTGGGAAACGCGACAATGCGTTTTGGATCAAAAAATTCTATGTGTCCAAGTCCATCACATTCAGGACACGCGCCCATGGGATTGTTGAACGAAAATAATCGGGGTTCGAGCTCTTGTAGTGAATAGCCGCAAACGGGGCACGCAAACTTATTCGAAAAAATATGTTCGTTGCCTGTGTCCATCTCTAGAGCGATAGCGCGACCTTCGGCGATGCGTAAAGCCGTTTCAAAACTTTCCGCAAGGCGTTGTTTGATATCGCTGCGTACTTTTACGCGATCAATGACGACATCAATTGTGTGCTTTTCTGTTTTTTTGAGTTTGGGCAGATCGTCAACTTCATAGATCTTTGCTGCCAGGGTGCCGCTTTGTATACGAAAGCGGACAAAGCCTTGCGCTTGCATGGCTTGAAATAAATCGCTGTGCTCGCCTTTGCGATTGGCAACTACCGGCGCCATGATCATTAGCTTGGTGTCTTCCGGCATAGCCATTGCCGTGTCTACCATTTGCGAAACCGATTGCGCAGCGAGCGGATTTTCTGGGTGATCCGGGCAATAGGGTGTGCCCACTCGCGCAAATAACAAACGCAGGTAATCGTGAATTTCGGTGACTGTGCCTACCGTTGAGCGCGGGTTATGTGAAGTCGCTTTTTGTTCTATCGAAATCGCCGGAGATAATCCTTCGATCATATCGACGTCAGGTTTTTCCATTAGCTGAAGAAATTGACGCGCGTATGCCGACAATGATTCTACGTAGCGACGCTGGCCTTCGGCATATAGCGTGTCGAAGGCGAGTGAGGATTTTCCCGAGCCGGATAAACCGGTGATAACGATAAGTTTGTTACGCGGCAGATCAAGACTGATGTTTTTCAGGTTGTGAGTGCGTGCACCACGAATACGAATTTCTTCCATGCAGATGTCCAGATCGATTTACTCTCGCGTGAATGTCTTTTTGCCAAAATTTTTGACAAATGAGTGCGAGTCAGCCTGCTACTATAACGGGTTTTCATGGTTCGCTTCTAGTTCTATTCCGCTTGCTATTTATGCTGGGTTTGGGCGTTTATTTCATTTGCCAAGCGCGGCTGCGTGAATATGTTCAGGTTTTGTGCAGGTGCTTCGATATTCGGCGTTGCGGCAATGTTTTCATTACGCTGTGTGTGGTGAAATGCGCGTTTGACTGACTAATTGCGCTTAAGCTGCCGCGTTGTTTTAGTCGAGTGCCTTATAATGTGCTGCTCTACGAGGTTGGCATGATGTGTAATAAGCATCAGGCAAGCGCTCACTGATTATCTGTTTCCCCCTCTCGCTGAAATCAACGCAATCACAGGAGAAAGCTATGGCGTCGGTCAATAAAGTCATCATCGTTGGCAATTTAGGTCGTGATCCTGAGACGCGCTATATGCCTAGTGGCGATGCAATGACAAACATTGCTGTGGCAACCACTGATAAGTGGAAAGACAAAGCCTCTGGCGAGCAGAAAGAAGCGACCGAATGGCATCGCATTGCGTTCTTTGGCAAGCTGGCTGAAATCGCTGGGCAGTATTTGAAAAAAGGTTCTCAAGTTTACGTCGAGGGCAAACTGCGTACGCGCAAGTGGACCGACAAAGATGGCATCGAAAAATATTCGACAGAAATCATTGCGGACACTATGCAAATGCTAGGCAGCCGTCAGGGTATGGGTGGTGGCAGTGCATCGATGGATGATGCAGCTTACGGATCAGCACCGGCGAAGACCGCATCAGCCGGGGCGCGTGCTCCAGCCAAGCAGGCGCCGAGCATGAGCGATATGGATGACGATATCCCGTTCTAAACGTTTGCACGATTAAACTGTCAGACGTTGCTCATAGTGCTAACTCGTTGCAGTTGACATCTTATGGCCCGCCTGCCCAGACTGGTGGTGCCCAACCACCTTCATCACATCGTCGCCCGCGGCAATAACGATCAACCCATCGTTTTAGACGACGCTGATTGCCAACAATTTCTTTCTTCTCTGCGCGACTCAGCGCAGAGATCAAGCGTCGCTATTCATGCGTATGTGCTGATGCCGAGTCGAGTTCACTTAATGGCGACACCCTCCAACGCTGAAGGTTTGGGAAAGCTCATGCAGGCTGTAGGGCGCCATTACGTCCCGTACTTCAATGCTCGTCACCATCGCAGCGGTAATTTGTGGGAGGGTCGATTCCGCGCGACTGTGATGGAGGCCGATACGTATTTTCTGGCTTGTGCCCAGCTTATAGAGCAACAGCCGGTCGTGGCCGGCATTGTTTCCGACCCCTTGTCCTACACTTGGTCGAGTTACGCGCATCATTCTGGGGCGCGGCGCGAAGTCTGGCTGGCCGATCATCCCGCTTACTGGGCGCTGGGGAATACACCCTTTGAGCGCGAGGCCGCTTACCAACAACTAGCTCAAGCCTCAGACTCGGCCGAGTTGATCGCCGAGATTGAGGCAGCCACCCGCAAGGCTTGGCCTTTGGGCTCGGAGGAGTTTCGTCGCCGACTGGGTCAATTAACCGATCGCCGTCTAGAGCCTGCACGGCGCGGTCGCCCGCGGAAACAGCCGGCCGCTGAGGGTTCTTAGAACTCGGGGCTGTTCACTATGGGAGTGGATAGCTCTGAGGTAGGCAGAGGCGGGTTTGCACTCATAAATAACGACTGTTGACGCATTATTCGGTCTAAAAGCCTCACCAAATTTAATCTGACCCTAATTTATTTTCCCTGTGCTGGTGCGCCTTTAAATTAGTTATCCGACCCTAATTTTTTTCATTGCTCTGTTTATTGCGTTGCACTATCCTTTCACGCTCTTTATTAATGCCGTGGAGTCCCGCGATGAAAGCCCAAGGTTTATACGATCCGACTAACGAACACGACGCCTGTGGTGTCGGATTCATCGCTCATATCAAAGGTCAGAAAAGTCACTCGATAGTCGAGCAAGGCTTAAAAATTCTTCATAACCTCGACCATCGCGGTGCCGTGGGTGCAGACCCATTGATGGGCGATGGCGCAGGGATATTGATTCAATTACCCGATCAGTTCTATCGGGAAGAAATGGCGAAGCAAGGTGTGAACTTGCCTCCTCCTGGTGAGTATGGTGTGGGTATGGTGTTTCTACCCAAAGAAAATGCATCGCGCATAGCCTGCGAACAAGAAATCGAGAGAGCAGTTCACGCTGAAGCGCAAGTGGTGTTGGGTTGGCGCGATGTACCCGTTAACCGCGAGATGCCAATGTCGCCAACTGTGCGCGACAAAGAGCCTGTGATTCGCCAAATTTTTATTGGTCGCGGTCAAGACATCATGGTGACCGATGCACTAGAGAGAAAACTCTATGTCATTCGTAAATCCTCAGGGCACGCTATTCAGGCACTGAACCTTTTGCATGGTCAAGAATTTTTTGTTCCATCGATGTCTGCTCGCACCGTGGTTTACAAAGGCTTATTACTGGCCGATCAGGTTGGTGTGTATTACAAAGATTTGCAAGATCCGCGCTGTGTGTCGGCGTTAGCTTTGGTACATCAACGCTTCTCTACAAACACCTTCCCTGAATGGCCGCTTGCACACCCTTATCGTTTACTCGCGCATAACGGTGAAATCAACACCGTTAAAGGTAACTTTAACTGGATGCGTGCACGCGAAGGCGTGATGAAATCCGCTGTGTTGAATGAAGATTTGCAAAAATTATTTCCGTTGATATATGAAGGTCAATCGGATACAGCATGCTTTGATAATGCGCTTGAATTATTGGTAATGGCGGGGTACCCAATAGCGCAAGCCATGATGATGATGATTCCTGAAGCATGGGAAAACCACACGTTGATGGATGAAAATCGTCGAGCGTTTTACGAATATCATGCAGCGATGATGGAGCCATGGGATGGCCCCGCTGCGATGGCGTTTACTGATGGCCGTCATATTGGCGGAACACTGGATCGTAATGGTTTACGTCCTGCTCGTTACGTTGTTACTGACGATGATTTGGTAGTGATGGCGTCTGAGTCTGGCGTTTTGCCAATACCAGAATCAAAGATCATCAAGAAATGGCGCCTGCAACCGGGCAAGATGTTTTTGATCGATCTGGATGCAGGACGCATCATTGATGACAAAGAACTCAAAGACACCTTCGCCAACGCTAAGCCTTACAAACAATGGATTGATTCCGTTCGCATCAAGCTGGACGATCTGCAAGTTGAGGCTGAGTCACGCAAAGAAACGGCGACTCTACTCGATCGCCAGCAAGCATTTGGTTACACACAAGAAGACATTAAATTTTTAATGTCACCGATGGCAGTGACAGCAGAAGAAGCTACGGGCTCGATGGGAAATGATTCCCCATTGGCTGTCATGTCAAACAAAAATAAGCCACTGTTTAATTATTTTAAGCAGCTATTTGCGCAGGTGACGAATCCCCCTATCGACCCCATTCGCGAAGCCATGGTGATGTCGTTAGTGTCATTCATCGGCCCCAAGCCGAATCTGCTCGATACCAACAACATTAATCCACCAATGCGACTGGAAGTGTCGCAGCCGATTCTTGATTACAAAGACATTACTCGTCTTCGTACCATTAGCAAATTCACGGGCGGTAAATTCCGTTCATATGAACTGGATATTTGCTATCCGGCTGCATGGGGCAAAGAAGGTGTTGAAGCACGACTCGCATCCTTGTGCGCCCAAGCGGTTGACGCCGTTAAGTCGGGTCACAATATTTTGATTATTTCCGACCGCCATGTTGATAAAAATAATGTCGCTATTCCTGCGTTGTTAGCGACTTCAGCAGTTCATCAGCATTTGGTGAGTAAGGGTTTGCGTACCTCAGCTGGATTAGTGGTTGAAACAGGGTCAGCGCGCGAAACGCATCATTTCGCTTTGCTTGCTGGTTATGGCGCCGAAGCCATACACCCCTATCTAGCGATGGATACACTGACCGACATGGCGAAAGGATTGCCAGGCGATCTAGCCCCTGAAAAAGCCATCTATAACTTCCAAAAAGCGGTGGGTAAAGGGTTGCTTAAAGTATTTTCTAAGATGGGCATATCGACGTACATGTCCTACTGTGGTGCGCAAATTTTTGAGGCAATTGGCTTAAATAAAAATTTGGTCGACAAGTATTTCAAAGGCACCGCATCCAACGTGGAAGGTATCGGTGTCTTTGAAGTAGCTGAAGAGGCGTTGCGCTTGCATCAACAGGCGTTCGGTAGTGACCCACTGCTTCA
>JBEGSP010000143.1:0-4164 GCA_041179845.1 Pseudomonadota bacterium | reverse complement strand
ATTCTTTCTCGTCATATTTGTCATCTTTGAGGTCACCTGCAAAGTAAGCCGAGTAGGCCGCCATATCGAAATGACCGTGACCGCAGAGATTGAAGAGAATGACTTCGCTCTTACCTTCACGCTTGCAACGTAGCGCCTCTTCGATGGCTCCTTTGACAGCATGATTAGCTTCCGGTGCAGGCACGATACCCTCTGTTTTGGCAAACAACACGCCAGCCGCAAAGCACTCCGTCTGATGATAGGCAACGGCTTCAATCAAACCTAACTCTTTCAGATGCGACACCAACGGCGCCATACCGTGATAACGCAAGCCACCTGCATGGAAACCGGGTGGCGTGAAAGAAGAACCGAGCGTGTGCATCTTGGTCAGTGGAGCCATGTGACCTGTATCACCGAAGTCATACGCGTATTTACCGCGTGTCAGTGATGGGCAAGCCGCTGGTTCAACTGCCACGATGCGTGGCTTCGGACCACCACGCAAGCCGGCACCGATAAATGGGAATGAAATACCCGCAAAATTTGAACCGCCGCCCGTACAACCAACGATCACATCTGGATAGGCATCGGCCATCGCCATTTGTTCCATTGATTCGATACCGACGATGGTCTGATGCATCAACACATGGTTAAGCACCGAGCCCAACGCATACTTGGTATCGTCATTCGTCGCAGCAATTTCCACCGCTTCAGAAATCGCGATACCTAAACTGCCCGGATGACCCGGTGTTTTTTCTAACACTGAACGACCGTAGTTAGTTTCATTCGATGGCGATGCCACGCAGCGCGCACCATACGTTTCCATCACGGCGCGACGATACGGCTTTTGATCGTAGGACACTCTGACCTGAAACACAGTCACGTCAATGCCGTACAGTGAACCAGCAAATGACAGCGATGTACCCCACTGACCCGCACCTGTTTCCGTTGTTAAGCGTTTCACGCCCGCTTGTTTGTTATAGAACGCTTGCGGAATAGCGGTGTTCGGCTTGTGACTGCCCGCCGGGCTCACGCCTTCATATTTGTAATAAATTTTCGCGGGTGTGCCGAGTGCTTTCTCCAGACCATACGCGCGGAACAATGGTGCCGGACGCCACAGGCGATATACATCACGCACAGGTTCAGGAATATCAATCTCACGATCTTGCGAAACTTCTTGCATGATCAATTCCATCGGGAATAACGGAGCGAGATCATCCGGACCAATCGGATTGAGTGTTCCGGGATGCAGTGGCGGCGGCAGTGGTTTAGGCAGATCCGCCTGAATGTTGTACCAACGACGTGGAATGCGGTCTTCAGGTAATAAGAATTTGACTTGATTCGACATCAGAGTGTCTCCGTTTTTTATGGTTATCAGTGCGCAGCGCACGCACTATCTTAAGCAGCCAAACAAACATACTTTTTTGGCAATTTTTATCGACTACCGAGAAAATCGTCCAGACCGAAATTTACTTCGTGAAAGCGGGTTCGTCCATCACTGAACGTGAAAAATAGGTGCTTCAGTGATTACAGGGACTTAAATGAAAAACCCCCTGTAATAACAGGGGGTTAATTTCAGAATTGCGGATGAATTGTAGAGTTAAGTATTACTTAGCTTTTAAGCATTCACTCATAAAGGCCTTACGCTCATCACCCTTTTTGCCTGTGGCTTCCTTATTACAGGTCGCCATCTTGTTTTGCTGAGAATTCTTAGGCGCTTCAGCGGGTGCTTCAGGCTTTTTGCTTAGGCACTCTTTCATAAACGCCTTGCGCTCGTCACCTTTCTTGCCAGTTGCATCTTTATTACACGTAGCCATTTTGTTTTGCTGTTCAGTCGCCGCAAACGCAGGATGTAAAGCAAGCAGACCCATCAGGGCTAGAGCTGTCATTATTGATTTCATTATCTCTCCACGGTGTCTCGGTACGGGATGGAATAAACGTCACAGACCTCCCCGCTATAGTCTGTTCCGCAAAACTATAAAACACTAACCTGACAGAATTTATACAAGGACGCTAGCCAATGATTTTTTTCAAATTAACTAAATTGTCGCCCTAGCCAAGCCGCTACACGTAGCGCCACCTTATCTTCGCCCGGACGCCCTACCACTTGCAAGCCTACAGGCATACCCGAGCTGCCCTTATAAAATGGTAGATGAACGCAGGGCAAACCTAGCAAAGTCCAAACACGACCAAAGACCGGATCACCCGTCTGACTTAAGGTGCCGGGCGCTTCACCCACTGTGCTTGGGGCAAGCACCACTTCATATTCACCAAATGCACTTGAGATAGCCGATTTCGCTGAATGCGCCAACTGCAAATTAGAACGATGCTGATCAATTGAAATCTGCTGACCCATAGCGAGTACTTCGCGCAAACCAGGACTCAATTCATTTGAGCGCTGTAGACGCTCGTAAGCCAATGAACGAACTAAATCAAAGCCCATGATTTCTTTCTGTGCTTGCAGCAATCCTGCGAAACTATCAGGCAGCCTAAGTTCGCGTATACGATGACCCGCTTTGGCAAACACCGACGCCGCATGTTGCATAGCGCGTTGAGTATCCTCGTCGGCATGCGGCCACTCGTGGGTATGACACAAGGCGATTCGAGGCGCGATCGATGTTTCGAGATGAAGCAGGCTATGATCGCCGCTCGCTGCCGCCGCAAACAATGCCACGTCTTCTACGGAGCGCGCCAAAAAACCTAAGGTATCGAGTGAATCTGAAAGAGGCTTTACACCTGAACGGTTAATCAAACCAAAGCTTGGTTTATACCCAACGATGCCGCAAAAGGCCGCCGGGCGAATCACTGATGCAGCGGTTTGCGATGCAAATGCCAAAGGCACCATATGATCAGCAACTGCCGCTGCAGAGCCACTTGATGAGCCACCCGGTGTGTGGGTGAGTCGATGGGGATTACGCGTTTTACCCGGTGTGAATGTAGCGAATTCTGTAGTGACAGTTTTGCCCAACATAATCGCGCCTTGCTCACGACATAAAGCGACGACCGAAGCATCTGACGATGGTTGCAGCGATTGATAGATGCTCGAGCCATAGGTAGTTGGCATGTCGACGGTATCGAACAAGTCTTTTACGCCTATGGGTAAACCATGCAGCAAGCCTAGTATTGGGCCTTTATCTAGCTGCTGCGCATTTTTTAATGCGGCATCAGCGGCTACATGAACCCAGGCTTTGACATCCTCTTCGCGAGCATCGATGCGATCCAAACAAGCGCGCACTACGTGCTCAGCGTTGATTTCCCTAGCCGCTAATTTCTTAGCTAGCGCAGTAGCACCGAGTTCATTCAGTGGAATGGACATAGCTGATCCTTATAGTTTTTTGCGCTTAAGAGCGTGCCTATTAATAAACAAAGACAGCTCAGTACGCTAGCAGTATAGAGTGATCAACGCGATGAAAGAAGACTTGCCGGTTTGAGAAGGTAAAGTGAACTAAAGCAAACTCATGCAAGCTAGCACGCTCAGCTTCTCAAACCATGCGCAGCGGCGGTGAATATCGCCGACCTTACGCAAACTACGGCTTATTTGCGATACAGCCAGCTCCAAATCGATGACTTGCGATGGCTGCCATCTGATGATGGTGAATCGGATTTACCCCATAAACTACTCAGCAGCTTTTTAGCAGTTGCCCATAAAAGACTGGATGCATTAAGTACAGGTTTTTCTGATGCTTCTGACGGTTCTGACTCTTCTAACGCTTCCGACACTTCAGCAGCAGTTGAAGGCTGCAGTAGCTTTTGTCTAAAGTGATCTGCAAACTGAGACAGAATTACATCCGATACGGGGCTGATCATTCGCGAACCAAATTGTGCCAGTTGTCCATTAACGGTCACCTCAGCGTGACCATTCAGAAGAGTTTCGTGATTTTCTTTGGCCACCAATACTGTGATAAGTTTCATCGTGGCGGATGAACCACTCTTATCGGTGCCCGTAGCCATCAGCACTAGTTTTCGCGCTGATGCATCAATCATCACCAGTTCCAACTCACCGGCAAATTGAAGTCGCATCGGCCCGATGCTTACCATCACAAGGCCAACAAAATGCGAGGCATCGATTACACGAGTAATCGATGCTCCCGGCATGCAGGTTGCAACGCGAGGAATATCAGACAGCAGTCGCCAACAATCGGCAACCGCTGCGTTGATAACGAAGGATTTCTCTAGTTCGACCTTCAT
>JBEGSP010000142.1:0-23036 GCA_041179845.1 Pseudomonadota bacterium | reverse complement strand
ATTGGCCTGATTGATAGAACCGGTCAGCGTAAGTTTTTCACTACTTGAAAAACCAGCACCGATCATGACGTTGCCGGTTGGTTTTTCAACGACATTAACATTCAGGTCTACCTGATCGGGGGCTCCAGCCACCTCCAGCGTATCCACATTCGTATCGGTGAAAAATCCGAGACGGCCCAGTCGGTCGCGCGACAATTTAATTTTGTCGCCCTCGTACCATGAACTTTCAAATTGACGGAATTCGCGGCGTATGACTTCATCACGCGTGCGGTCATTACCACCGATATTGATTCGTCTTACATAGACACGCTTACCGGGATCTACAAAAATCGTAAAGGTGACTTCACTCTTTTCACGATTGATATCGGGACTGGCATTGACATTTGCGAACGCATATCCAAACACACCCATGCGCTCAGAAATTTTGCGCGTAGTCTCGTTCATTTTTTCGCCGGAATACGCTTCACCTTTTTTCAGCGTAACGAGTTCTTGCAGCTCTTTCTCACGACCCAGCATTTCACCATCAAGCTTAATACCAGCAACGGTGAATTTTTGGCCTTCAATAATATTGATTGTGATGTAAATATCTTTTTTATCGGGTGAAATCGATACTTGGGTCGATTCAACCTGCATTTCCAAGAATCCGCGATTCAAATAGAACGAACGCAAGCCCTCAATATCTCCCGCCAATTTCTGCTTCGAGTATTGGTCGGATTTGCTGTACCAAGTAAACCAACCCGGCGTACTTAGCTTGATTTGATCGCGCAGATCAGAATCACTGAAGACTTTATTACCGATGATATTGATTTGTTTGATGCGCGCGACTTCACCCTCATCAACTGCAAACGTTACACCTACTCGGTTACGCTCAAGCGGTGTGATGGTGGTGGTGATTTGTACGCCGTACAAACCGCGGGAAAGATACTGACGCTTGAGCTCTTGCTCGGCGCGATCAACTAATGATTTATCGAGAATACGCGATTCGCCCAAGCCTAAATCTTTAAGTGATTTGGTTAGTTGTGTCTTGTCGAATTCTTTGGTGCCGGTGAAGTCGACGCTGGCAATCGCCGGCCGCTCTTCCACCATGATGACCAGTACGTTGCCATCGGCCTCGACTCGCACATCTTTAAAAAAGCCTGTAGCGTAAAGCGCTTTAATCGCAGCAGCCGCTTTTTCATCATTAAAGGTGTCGCCAACCCGAACCGGCAAATAACTAAATACCGTACCGGCTTCTGTTCTTTGTATTCCCTCAACGCGGATATCTTTTACGGTGAAGGGTTCGACTGCAATAGCGTGTCCAGCGCACAATGCAAATGCGGCAGAAGCAATCAGTTTAGGAATGAAAGGTAGCGTGAGGCGAGCAGGATCGAGTTTCATCAACTATGTATTCAGAGGAAGTTGTGCCAGCACAGCCTGGCATTGCGACGGTCACCAGACCAAGCGGACGATATCGTTGAACATTGCTACAGCCATCAGCGTCATCAGTATGCCAAGACCCGCGCGCTGAGCAATTTCGCCAACGCGTTCAGGTACCTGACGCCCTGAAAAAAGTTCCAGCGAATAATACAACAAATGCCCCCCATCCAGAACAGGAATCGGTAGTAGATTCATCACTCCCAAGCTGATGCTGATGAAAGCCATAAAGGACAGAAAACTGATTAAACCCACACGGGCAGTTTGTCCCGCATAGTCCGCAATGGTTAG
This sequence comes from Pseudomonadota bacterium, assembly GCA_041179845.1. Taxonomy (GTDB): domain Bacteria; phylum Pseudomonadota; class Gammaproteobacteria; order Burkholderiales; family Burkholderiaceae_D; genus Pernthalerella. Next base: position 21,332 of record JBEGSP010000142.1, on the reverse strand, counting down.
CGGCCCGGTGATATTTCGCAGCGACACCTCACCGGTTAACATCTTGCCAAGCATTGTCAGGGTCATGGCACTGGTTTCCCAGGTCTTACGAACGGCGCGGGTAACCGCGTCTAGCGGGCCCGATTGAACGATCACCGATGCAGCCGAGACATCCACCTGAGCAAGGATTCGACCAACTGTCTTCTCACCAACCAACTCAGCTTGAGGGCTGACAGTCAAGGCCTGCAACTGGTCTCGACGCACAAACTCGATCATCAAAGGCTTGCCCGGTGCTGCCTGCAAGGCTTCTATCATTGCCATCGCATCAATTATCGGTAAGCCATCGATGCGCAAAATATGATCACCGGCTTTTAATCCGGCACGATCTGCCGGACCACCCGGCGTGATTTCACCGAGGACGGCGGGCGGGCGGGCCATTTCCATACCGATCTGCTCTTGCAGATGCTGATCCAACGAATCAGGCGAAATACCTGACAAATTTAAACTGACCTCACGTAACTCCGAACGATTCGCTTCGTTCATACGTTGCAAGCTCAAGAGCAAACGCTCGCCCTTCATTGCACCACGTAATAAGTGCCAACGAAATTCTGACCATGCTTGAATTGGCTCGCCGTTGACGGCCACGATTAAGTCGCCCGTGCGCAAACCAGCCTGCTCAGCAATAGTGTTTTGCTTTATCTCGACTCGGGATACGGGTTCCGGTATGCCATAGCAATACAGGCCAGCAAAAATGACAATCGCTAACAAAAAATTAGCCAACGGCCCTGCACTAACAATCGCAATACGACGCAGTACCGGTTGACGTGTGAATTCGCGCGCTAAATCGGCGTCGGGAATCTCTCCTGCATCATCGGCACGAGAATCGAGCATCTTGACGTAGCCGCCGAGGGGCACAGCCGACACAGCCCATTCGGTCTGGTCTGGCCCAAAACGCCGAGACCAAATCACTTTGCCCAGACCGACTGAAAAGCGCAGCACTTTGACGCCGCACCAACGCGCCACCAGGTAATGGCCAAATTCATGAATGGTAACCAGCACACCAATCACAATGACAAAAGCAACAATCGTTTGCAGTAATTCCATGAAATCTCAGCGTTGTAAAACGTAAATAGTCAAACTTATTGAGTAAAGCCTATGGGTGAAGATAATCCAATAAAGCTTTTGTGGCGAAACTTATCTAGCAAAACACTATTGATGCATTAATTCGCGAGCCAGTAAACGCGCGGATTTATCCATAGCCAGTACCGCACCCAAGTCTGTTACTGGCTCAACCGGTAAACGGTTAAGCACAGCATCAATCAATTCTGGAATTTTTCTAAAACCAATCTGCCCATCTAAGAATGCCTCAACCGCTACTTCATTGGTAGCGTTTAACACAGCCGCTGCACTACCACCGGCATGCAAGGCATCAAACGCTAGTTTTAGACAAGGAAAGCGCGCATAGTCGGGTGGGCGGAAATTGAGTTGCGCTATTTTCGTTAAGTCGACGGTATCCACACCCGACTCAATACGATCTGGATAAGCCAACGCATGTGCAATCGGTGTGCGCATATCGGGATTTCCAAGCTGCGCCAATACTGAACCATCGGCATACGAGACCATAGAATGAATCACGCTTTGCGGATGAATCACCACATCAATTTGACTAGGCGCGGCGCCAAACAACCAATGCGCCTCAATGACTTCCAATCCCTTGTTCATCATCGTAGCCGAATCCACCGATATTTTTCTGCCCATACTCCAATTCGGATGCGCTACAGCTTGCTCGGGAGTGACTTGATCCAGTGTGCTGACATCGCGATCTAAAAATGGACCACCTGAGGCCGTTAACACTATCTTGCGTATGCCGTGATGCCCAAGCTGACGCTGATAATTTAAAGGCAAACACTGAAAGATCGCGTTGTGCTCGCTATCAATCGGCAACAGTACCGATCCACTAGCAGCGATGGCATCCATAAACAGTTGACCGGAAATTACCAACGCCTCTTTGTTTGCGAGCAGTACTTTTTTTCCTGCATACGCAGCAGCCATCGTCGGCGCTAAACCCGCAGCACCCACAATCGCCGCCATCACAGTCGTACATGCGGCGGCGCTGGATACATCACACAAGGCTTGCTCACCGAACTCCACTTGCGTAGCTAAACCGGCGGATTGAAGTCGCGCAGATAATTGGCTCGCTGCAGCTGCAGTACCTACCACCGCAACTTCAGGAGTAAACCGTATGCATTGCTCAGCGAGCTCATCGACTCGGCTGTGTGCCGTTAATGCATAAACACGGTAACGATCCGGATGTCGTGCAATCACATCCAGCGTTGAGACGCCTATGGAGCCGGTTGCTCCGAGTACTGTTATCGATTGCATAGTTTTTATTTTTTGTCTCAGGACTGCGTAGTCAACAACAAAACCAAAGGCATTACGGGTATCAATGCGTCAATTCGATCCAGTACACCGCCGTGCCCCGGTAGTAGCTGACTACTATCCTTCATTCCGGCACGACGCTTCATTAACGATTCAAATAAATCACCAATCACACTTGCGGACACCAAAATGCTCATGATGACTATCCACAAGGGCCATCCACGCTGATGCACCAACGTAGCCGCAAAGGTATCGGACAATGACGGTATAAAAACAGAGACCGCAAAAATCACAAGCACTGCAAGCCAACCGCCAATCGCGCCTTCCCATGTTTTTCCGGGTGAGATTTCAGGCGCCAATTTGCGTCGTCCAAATTTTCTTCCTGCAAAATAAGCACCGATATCTGCTACCCAAACGATCGCCATCGCTGATACCAAATACACAGGTGAGTGCTCGAATACCGCTGCTATCGACACAAAGCAGCCTAGTAAAGCAATCATAAAAACAAATACAAAAAGCAGCCCGCGTGCACCTTGCAACGAAGGAAGACCTAACTTCAGCGCTGGAAAAAATCGTATCGCCCAGATCAGCGCACAAAGCGTGGCTAATGGTTTCCAATTCCAACTAGGACCGGATGCAAGTATCAACAAAAAGATACCACCCATCACAGCTATCGGCAGTGGCTTAGGTACGTTGAACAAGCGCAAACCTTCCCAAACGGCCGCCGCAAAGAAAACCGCAAGAGTCACGCGAAAGGCTAGCAAAGATTCTGAACCAATCACGACAGCTAACAACGCTAGCAGCGCGATGGCAGTTAGCACTCGTTGGCGCAGCATCAGGAAGCCTTCCTGACCTCAATGAGCTGAGCGCTGGTGCGCCCAAAACGACGTTCGCGCTGTTGATAAGAGACGATCGCCTCATCGAGTGAAGCGGCATCGAAATCAGGCCAATAGGTCTCGGTGAAATACAACTCGGTGTAGGCCAGCTGCCAGAGTAAAAAATTCGAAATGCGCTGCTCACCGCCGGTGCGTATAAATAAATCCGGCTCTGGAGCAAAAGCCATCGCAAGATGCGGCGCAATATCTTGCTCAGTAAATTCAGAACCCACAGGCAGAATGTCAGCCGCTTTGTTCATGGCCTGCAGCATATCCCACCGACCGCCATAGTTTGCGCAGATGGTGAGATTTAAGGTGTCATTATCTTTGGTCTTTAGTTCAGCTTGAGCGATTTGATCCTGCAGTCGGGCATCGAAGCGACTTAAATCACCAACCACGCGCAAGCGAATACCCGTTGCGAACATACGATTAACTTCACGCTCAAGTGCAGTAGAAAATAAGCGCATTAATAGTGATACTTCGTCGGCAGGACGGCGCCAGTTTTCTGAACTAAACGCAAACAAGGTCAGATACGAAATTTTGCGCGAGACGCACGCTTTGACGATGGCACGAACTGATTCAACGCCTTTGGCATGTCCAGCAACACGTGGTAGATAACGCGATGTTGCCCAGCGGCCGTTACCGTCCATGATGATGGCAACATGCGACGGAATCAGTGATGTGTCAGGGATATGTTGAGTCGAACTCGCTTGGATCATCGCTTAGCCCGCGTCCGCAAAATTTGGATAGTCTGCCGTGCGAAGACGGTCGCGCAATATGTGATGTCATCCATCAAGGAGTAGCGAGTTCTAATCAAGAGACTGTCTTTCTGAAAGTTAGCTACACAAAGGACGGTTAAACAGTCAGTACTTCTTTTTCTTTTTCTGCCACGAGCTTGTCGACTTCTGCGACAAATTTATCGGTCAGTTTTTGAACATCGTCTTGAGCACGACGCTCATCATCTTCCGAAATTGCTTTGTCTTTCAAGAGCTTTTTTAAGCCCTCATTGGCATTACGGCGAATGTTACGAATCGCGATCTTGGCATCTTCTGCTTCGCTCTTAACGAGTTTCACCATCTCTTTACGACGTTCTTCCGTCAAGGCAGGCGTAGGAACACGAATCACATCGCCTTGTGTCGACGGGTTTAGCCCTAGATCAGATTCGCGGATCGCTTTCTCGACAGTAGCGATCATCTTTTTTTCCCATGGCTGAACACCTATGGTGCGCGCATCGAGCAAGGTGACGTTAGCGACTTGATTAATATGTGTGGGAGTACCGTAGTAATCGACTTGAACATGATCCAACATGCCGACATGCGCCCGGCCAGTCCGCACTTTGGCGAGATCGGTCTTTAGGGTCTCTATCGACTTTTGCATTTTTTGATCGGTATTTTTTTTGACGTCGGCAACACTCATACTGCTCTCCTGTAATTCTTTAATTCAATCATTCAACGATTCGATGATTCACCAATTCAACCAGTTTACCAATGGCTACTCAAAATCGCAGACATAAATAGCAAATAATTATTCTACAAACGCTGATGTAACTCGTACCAACGCTTTTATACGTGAACTAATGTCCCTTCGTCTTCTCCAAGTATCACGCGCTTCAGCGCACCTGCTTTGGTAATGGAGAATACTCGGATAGGAAGCTTTTGGTCCCGGCATAGCGCAAATGCTGTCGCGTCCATAACTTGTAAACGCTTTGCAATCGCTTCGTCAAAGCTAATCTCGGCGTAGCGAGTTGCAGCGGCATCTTTTTTAGGATCAGAACTGTACACGCCGTCGACTTTGGTCGCCTTGAGAACGACTTCAGCACCAATTTCAGCACCGCGTAAGGCCGCTGCTGTGTCAGTAGTAAAAAATGGGTTACCGGTACCGGCGGCAAAGATCACAATCTTGCCTTCTTCAAGATACTGCAACGCCTTAGGCCGCACGTAGGGTTCAACGACCTGCTCGATACCAATCGCTGACATCACACGAGCGGTCATCCCGCCCTGACGCATCGCATCGGCTAACGCTAATGAATTCATTACAGTGGCGAGCATGCCCATGTAATCTGCCGTCGCTCTGTCCATGCCTTGAGCGCCAGGGGCGACACCACGAAAAATATTACCACCGCCAATAACAATCGCTAGCTCCACACCCATGGCGGCAATTTCAGAAACATCGGCCACCATGCGTTCAATGGTTGCGCGGTTAATGCCGTAGGCATCGTCGCCCATTAGGGCTTCGCCGGAGAGTTTAAGAAGGACTCGCTTGTAAGCGGGTGACGTCATAGTTAGTGCTCCCTGGAGATTCGGTTTTTACATTGTCTCGCCGAACAACAGTCTGTATTTTAACTGTTGATCTTCAATTCACTTAATACGCGCTGCTGCAGGCTAAAAAAACGGGCCTTGCGGCCCGTTTTAATCATTACCCTTGCTTGGCGGCGGCTACTTGCGCCGCTACCTCTGCAGCAAAGTCATCTTGCTTCTTCTCGATGCCTTCACCAACGATAAACATTACAAAGCTCTTCACAGACGTGTTCGCCGCTTTCAGCATTTGCTGAACGGTTTGCTTGTCATTCTTAACGAATGTTTGATCAAACAACGACACTTCTTTCAGATATTTTTGGACGGAACCTTCAACCATTTTTGCAGCGATATCCGCTGGCTTGCCAGATTCTTCTGCTTTGAGTTTGGCCACTGAACGCTCTTTTTCGATCAGATCAGCAGGAACTTGGTCCGAAGACAAAGCCACAGGCTTCATAGCAGCAATGTGCATTGCTACGTCTTTACCGACTTGCTCGTCCGAGCCTTCAAACTCAACCATCACGCCTATGCGAGTGCCGTGCAGGTACGACGTCAGTTTGCCTGAGGTTTGAAAACGCTTAAAACGACGAATCGACATGTTTTCGCCAATACGACCGATCAACTCGGTGCGGACTTCTTCAACCGTCTTGCCATACAAACCCAATGCTGAGAGCGCAGCCACGTCAGCCGGACTATGTTCAGTCACGAGTTTTGCAATATCGGATGAGAATTTAAGGAAGTCATCATTCTTAGAAACGAAATCGGTTTCGCAGTTAATTTCAACCAGCGCACCAACACCGCCTGCGATGTACGAAGCCACTACGCCTTCAGCGGTAATACGTGATGCTGCTTTCGATGCTTTGCTACCTAATTTGACGCGCAGAATTTCTTCCGCACGCTCCATATCGCCTTCCGCTTCTGTCAGTGCTTTTTTGCATTCCATCATGGGGGCATCTGTTTTGGCGCGAAGCTCGCCCACCATTGCTGCCGTAATTGCTGCCATTCTGCTCTCCTAGTTCAAGGATGGCCTATAAGCCATCCATTATTCAATTCCCGAAAAAAAGGGGCTAACCTTCGTTGCCCCAGTTTCTCCGTCCTGATAATTCAGGACTGGCAGACGGGCTTTTTAAGCTTGTCCGCTAACCTCGACAAATTCATCAGCGCCACCCTTAACGGCTTCAACGATGTCATTCACAGCGTTGGAACGGCCTTCAAGGATTGCATCGGCTACGCCGCGCGCATACAAAGTAATCGCTTTGGATGAGTCATCATTGCCTGGAATGACATACGTCACACCGGCTGGCGAGTGATTGGTATCAACGATACCGATGACTGGAATACCTAATTTTGCAGCTTCAGTGATGGCACCCTTGTGATAGCCGACATCGATCACAAAAATCGCATCCGGCACACCGTTCATGTCTTTGATGCCACCGATAGCTTTGTTGAGCTTTTCAAGTTCACGATGAAACAGCAGCGCTTCTTTTTTCGCCATTTTCTCGACTGAACCATCAGCCACCGCCGCTTCCATTTCTTTTAGGCGCTTGATGGATGTTTTGATGGTTTTGAAGTTGGTCAACGTGCCGCCTAGCCAGCGTTGGTCAACGAAAGGAACACCCGCGCGTTGGGCTTCAGTAGCGATAATGTCGCGTGCTTGGCGCTTAGTGCCTACCATGAGCACTGTCCCGCGATTAGCGGAAAGCTGACGTATGTATTTTGTCGCCTCCTGGAAATGAAGCATGGTCTTTTCCAGATTGACGATATGAATTTTGTTGCGATGACCGAATATGAACGGGGCCATCTTTGGGTTCCAGAAGCGAGTTTGGTGACCAAAATGGACACCGGCTTCCAGCATTTCACGCATGGTAACTGACATGTAAGACTCTCCAGGGTTGGGTCTGGAACCTGATCAGTAACCCTTAGCAATTACCTTGGGCACCCTTGACGATACAGGCTCGTGTTTTATAAAAAAGATAACGTATTTAGCTTTTAATCAGGAAAAGCAGCTATTTATGCCGATCCTGCCTAAGCTAACCCGCGATTATATATGAATTCCACCATTTTTAACATCATTGCCAGCTAAGGCGCGCCAAACACCGGGCTCGACTATAATTTTGCATTCTCTGAATCATTCGGCGTTCATCACGCCTTACCTGACACCATCTCATGGGTTCCATTTCCATCAAAACAGCTGAAGACATCGAGGGCATGCGCATCGCTGGCAAGCTAGCGGCTGAAGTTCTCGATTTCATTGCGCCGCATGTCGTTGCTGGAATCAGCACCGGCGAATTAGATAAGCTCTGCCATGACTACATGGTCGACGTTCAACAATGTATTCCAGCACCACTGAATTACTGCCCGCCCGGTTACACGCCTTACCCAAAATCGATCTGCACATCGATCAACGATGTCGTCTGTCATGGCATCCCCGGCGACAAAGTATTAAAAAATGGTGATGCGGTTAACCTCGATATCACCGTTATCAAAAATGGTTATCACGGCGATACCAGTCGTATGTTTTATGTTGGCGAACCTTCCATCCTTGCCAAACGGCTGGGAGACATCACGTACGAATGTATGTGGCTAGGCATTTCTAAAATTCGTCCCGGCGCCCATCTCGGTGATATTGGTCATGTGATTCAGCAGCACGCAGAAGCTGCAGGCTTTTCAGTCGTTCGTGAATTTTGCGGACACGGCATCGGTAAAGTTTTTCATGAAGAGCCTCAGGTACTTCACTATGGCCGTCCTGGTACGTTGGCAGAACTGCGAGCAGGTATGATTTTTACCGTCGAGCCTATGATTAATGCCGGCCGTCGCGAAATCCGTGAGATGGGTGATGGTTGGACAATAAAAACTCGCGATCGCAGCCTGTCTGCTCAATGGGAGCACACTGTACTGGTGACTGAAACCGGATTTGAAGTGTTAACGATTTCTCCCGAGATGCCGGCACCACCTTCATTCATTAAAGAACATCATGCCGGCAGCATTGCCGCCCTTGCCTGACACCGCCGCTCTGGCGACTTTACTGCGCGAGCAGCTAAAGCAAGAGCGCCAACTCATCGTCCGCGCTTACGAAAACGATCGTAAGCCAGAGCGACTCCTCAAAGCCATGCGGCAAGCCACTGATAAGGTGCTTATCGCTGCATGGAAAAAATTTTCTATGCCAGCTTCCACCGCGCTGATTGCGGTGGGTGGTTATGGTCGCGGCGAGCTATTTCCTTATTCTGATGTTGATCTGCTGATTCTTTTGCCGCACGCGCCGGATAACAAACTGCGCGAAAAGTTAGAGCGCTTAGTGCAAATGCTGTGGGATCTCGGCTTAGAGATTGGTCATAGCATCCGCACTGTGGACGAATGCATGACTGAGTCATCGGCTGATATCACTGTACAAACCAGCCTGCTCGAAGCGCGCCGCTTATGCGGAAACAAATCGTTGTTTGCAACCTTGCGTGAACGTTTTGACCAAGCGATGGATTCACGTGCATTTTTTCAAGCAAAAATACTCGAACTCAGGCAGCGTCACGTCAAGTACGAAAATACACCGTACAGCCTCGAACCTAATTGCAAAGAAAGCCCGGGCGGATTACGCGATCTGCAGGTGATTCTTTGGGTTGCTAAGGCGGCAGGCTTGGGCCAATCGTGGCGAGAACTCGCCGCTAATGACTTGATCATGTTGACTGAAGCACGTCAGCTTGCGCAAAAAGAGCGCGCCTTTAAAGATATACGCATTCGACTTCATTTACATACCCAGCGTCGCGAAGACAGACTAGTCTTTGACGTGCAAGGCTCTGTCGCGGAAACCTTTGGTTTTGCAACTACAGCGACGCGACGCGCTAGTGAAGTCTTGATGCAGCGTTATTACTGGGCTGCCAAAGCCGTCACACAACTCAATAGCCTGCTGCTACAAAATATTGAAGCTCATCTGTTTCCACAACCGAGTGTTTCACGTCCTGTGAATGTCCGTTTCAACGAAGTCAACGGAATGATAGACATTGCGCACGACAAAATATTCGAAGAAGTTCCTTCATCGATGCTGGAAATTTTTCTATTGTTGGAGCAGCACGGCGAACTTAAAGGTATGACCGCACGCACACAGCGTGCGCTATGGCATGAACGTTCACGCATAGACGCACGCTTTAGGCGCGCTCCTATCAATCGTTATCTATTTTTGCAAATTTTGCAGTCGCCTAAAGGGGTAACGCACGCGCTGCGTCAAATGAATCAGCTATCGATACTCGGCCGATACTTACCCGCTTTCCGTCGCATCATCGGTCAGATGCAACATGATTTATTTCATGTGTATACCGTCGATCAGCATATCTTGATGGTTCTTCGTAATGTACGCCGCTTTGCTATTCCTGAGCATGCGCATGAGTATCCGTTCTGTAGTCAGTTGATGGCGAATTTCCCGCATCCCTGGCTTATCTACGCGGCGGCACTCTTCCACGATATCGCAAAAGGTCGCGGTGGTGATCATTCTCACTTAGGTAAAGAAGACGCGCGACGTTTTTGTCGAGAGCATGGCCTGTCTAAAGAAGAATCACATCTCGTGATTTTTTTGGTGGAACACCACCTCCTCATGTCACAGGTCGCTCAAAAACAAGATCTATCCGATCCCGATGTTATTCGTGCCTTCGTCAACGTCGTAAAAGATGAGCGTCACCTGACGGCACTGTATTTACTAACCGTTGCAGATATTCGAGGCACCAGCCCGAAAGTTTGGAATGCGTGGAAAGGTAAATTACTCGAAGATCTGTATCGCATGAGTTTGCGAGTGATGGGTGGTGAAGCACCTGCGCCTGATCGCGAGTTACGAAACCGTCAGCAAGAAGCCATCGCCAGTTTGCGTCTGTTTGGACTACCTGAAAATGCCCATGAAGCGCTTTGGAAAACGCTCGACGTTGGTTATTTCCTACGGCACGATGCCGCTGAAATTGCTTGGCAAACCCGAGTGTTGTGCGAACATGTTGATGCCAAATCCCCGATAGTCCGATGCAGATTGGGTCCGGTAGGTGAAGGTTTGCATGTGATGGCTTATTTACCTGACCGCCCAGATTTATTTGCTCAAATCTGCAGCTACTTTGATCATAAAAATTTTAGTATTTTGGATGCAAAAATTCAGACTACGCGAACTGGCTATGCACTCGATTCTTTTTTAGTCAGCGAACCGAATTACGCTGACAGTTATCGTGAGCTGAGTACTATTATTGAACATGAATTGAAACAATGGCTAGAAACCGATAAAGAATTACCCACACCTGCAAAGCCAAGACTTTCTCGTTTGTCGCGTGTTTTTCCGATTACCCCCACCGTACATCTACAACCAGATGAACGTGGTCAGTATCATTTGCTATCCATTTCAGCGGGTGATCGAACCGGGCTTTTGTATTCAATCGCCAGCGTGCTAGCGCGCTATAAAGTCAATTTGCACACTGCAAAAATCACTACCTTGGGCGAGCGAGTCGAGGATGTTTTTTTAGTGGATGGTCCCGTTCTATCTAATGCACGCAGCCAGATTGCTCTCGAATCTGATTTGCTTAACGCGCTGCGCGTTTAAGGTTATTGATGAGCGAACCTATCCGACTATCTAAGCGCATGTCTGAACTGGGATTAAGTTCCCGTCGTGAAGCCGACGAATGGATCGCCAAAGGCTGGGTACGTGTCGATGGCAAAGTCATTTCTGAACTCGGCACCAAGGTACTACCTGAGCAAAAAATCACCATAGAAAAACAAGCGCGAGTTGAGCAAGCTCGACGCGTGACCGTGTTAATCAACAAGCCTATGGGCTACGTCAGCGGTCAGGCAGAAGATGGCTACAAACCTGCTGTCGTTTTGGTCCGACCAGAAAATCGCTGGGATCAAGACTCCCTGCCCATACAATTTTCTGGTGGTCAGCTAAAAAGCTTGGTACCCGCAGGACGTTTAGATATTGATTCAGTAGGCCTACTGGTTTTAACCCAAGATGGCCGCATCGCTAAACAACTCATTGGTGAGGACACACACATCGATAAAGAGTACTTAGTACGAGTTAAGTATTCCAAACCAGGTCGCCTTCCCGATCACGATTTGCAGCGACTTAATCATGGTTTGTCTCTCGACGGAAAAGCACTGCTGCCCGCCATCGTGCGCTGGCAAAATGATGATCAGCTGAGCTTTACTTTGAGAGAAGGAAAAAAACGCCAGATACGTCGTATGTGCGAATTGGTGGGTCTGAAAGTTTTGGGGCTCAAACGGGTACGTATAGGGCAAGTCAAACTGGGCGATCTGCCTGTGGGTCAGTGGCGTTATCTTAGCGATAGTGAGAGCTTTTAAATCACTGAAATAAAATCAGTCATCCGAAGCTGGATCCATCCCAGGAAACAGCACCTCAGTAAAGCCAAACTGACTGAAGTCCGTGATCCGCATCGGATACAGAACACCAATCAAATGATCGCACTCGTGCTGCACTACACGCGCATGAAAACCATCCACCTCACGGTCAATCACGTGTCCAAATTGATCAACGCCTTGGTAACGCAGCCGCGTATGGCGCGAGACCTTGCCGCGTAAACCCGGCACAGATAAGCATCCTTCCCAGCCACCTTCCATCTCATCCGACAGTGGTGTGATTACTGGATTAAGCAGTACTGTTTCAGGTACAGCGGGAGCGTCGGGATAACGCTCATTGCTACTAAAACCAAAAATAACCAGTTGAAGATTCACGCCTATCTGGGGCGCTGCTAATCCTGCGCCATTTGCCGCATGCATAGTTTCAAACATATCGGCGATTAATGCATGTAATTCGGGCGTATCAAACTCAGTGATAGGTTCTGCCTGACGCAGCAACCGTGCATCACCCATTTTTAGAATGTCATGAATGGCCATCGTGATCTCCTCAAACTCAATCGTGGCGATGAGCCAACCATTCTGCAAAGGCCGCACCTGTTTCAGGATGCTGCAAACCCATCTCAACCGACGCCTGCAAATAACCTAACTTTGATCCACAATCAAAACGGCGACCCATATACCTATATGACAGCACTGTCTCATACTGCATCAAGGCTTCAATGCCATCGGTGAGTTGTATTTCACCTCCGGCACCTTTACCTAATTTTTCTAGACAGGTAAAAATCCGATTAGTCAGCACATAACGGCCCACAACGGCTAAGGTAGATGGCGCTTTATCTGGTGCAGGTTTTTCGATAATGCCTTTCACTTTTTCTAAGCGTTCAGCAAATTTTTCAGTGCTGACGATGCCGTACTGTTTCGTATTTTCACGCGGCACATCCTGCACGGCTAAAAGACTCGCCTGTTCACGCTGAAATTGCGCTGTCATTTGCGCCATGACACCAGGCCCACCATGTTCGCCCTGCATAAAATCATCGGCTAACAAGACAGCGAAAGGATCTTCACCAACAATAGGACGCGCGCACAATACGGCATGCCCCAAACCCAATGCCTGAGTCTGGCGTATGTACATGCAATTGACGTATGAGGGAATGACTTCACGCACCAGTTGCAGCAATTGCTGTTTGTTGGCTGCCTCAAGTTCAGCTTCTAATTCATAAGCTTTATCAAAGTGATCTTCAATCGCGCGTTTATTGCGACCAGTAATAAAGATCATGTCGGTAATGCCGGCTTCAACCGCTTCTTCCACCGCGTATTGAATCAGCGGTTTATCAACAATAGGGAGCATTTCTTTTGGTTGCGCCTTAGTCGCTGGTAAAAACCGACTACCCAAGCCCGCCACAGGAAACACGGCTTTGGTGATTTTGCTCATGAATCAGACTCCAATAATTTTAAAAATTGTTCTTCATCCAGTATCGCAACGCCTAACTCTTCAGCGCGCGCTAATTTACTGCCGGCTTCTTCACCAGCGACGACATAACTTGTTTTTTTCGAGACTGAGCCCGCCACTTTTCCACCGGCGGCTTCAATCATAGCGCGTGCATCATCGCGACTTAAGGTGGGCAAGGTGCCCGTCAATACAAAGGTTTTACCTGCCAGCAGATCAGAGCTCTGTTCAGGCTCACCCTCTTCCCAATGAATGCCTGAAGCACGCAGTTGATCGATTAATTGACGATTCAAAGGATCTGCAAAAAAACTTAAGATGGATTGCGCAACCACTGGGCCAATATCATTCACACTCAAAATGAGATTTTCATCACCGGCTAGTAACGCATCGAGGCTACCAAAATGCTTGGCTAAAGATTTAGCGGTAGATTCACCGACATGACGAATACCTAACGAATAAATAAACCGCGCTAAGCTGGTTGTCTTAGATTTCTCTAAAGCGTCCAGCACATTTTGCGCCGATTTTTTTGCCATACGATCTAGGTCGGCGAGCGTATCTAAATCTAAGGTATAAAAATCTGCGGGCGTGGTCACTAATCCACGATCGACTAACTGTTCAACTAGTTGCTCACCCAAGCCTTCTATATCCATGGCGCGGCGCGAAACAAAATGCAAAAGCCCACCTTTACGTTGCGCAGCACAGGTTAACCAGCCACCGGAGCAACGAGCGACAGCTTCTTCCTCAAGGCGAACGATTGCCGATCCACATACCGGACATGCCGTTGGCATTACAAATTCTTTTGCATCATTCGGTCGTCGCTCAGGTACATTGGCGACCACTTCTGGAATCACATCGCCTGCACGCCGCACGATCACGCAATCGCCTATACGTATATCTTTGCGTCGCACTTCATCTTCATTATGCAAGGTCGCATTGGTGACCGTAACACCACCCACAGCTACTGGCGACAAGCGAGCGACTGGCGTCAATGCACCAGTGCGTCCAACTTGAATCTCAATATCTAACACGGTGGTGGTGGCCTCTTCGGCTGGGAATTTATGAGCTATCGCAAAGCGCGGCGCTCGCGAAACAAAGCCCAGCTGCTTTTGTTGGGCGATCTCGTCTACTTTATAAACAACACCATCTATGTCGTAAGGGAGTTGTGCACGACGCTGCCCAATATCACTAAAAAATGACAGCAAGCCATGAGCATCACTAACTGTCGTACGTTCTGCACAGACAGGAATACCCATGGTTTGATACCAATCCAGCAGCGCTGAGTGACGCATCGGCATCGCAGCACCTTCAAGGCTGCCTATGCCATACGCAAAGAATCGTAAACTACGCTGCGCTGTAATCCGTGAATCCAATTGACGCAAACTGCCTGCAGCGGCATTGCGCGGATTAGCAAATTCTTTTTGATTCGCTTCTCGCTGACGCTGATTGAGTTTGGCAAAATCAGCTTTGAACATCAGTACTTCACCGCGCACTTCAATCAAGGCGGGTGGATGGTTAGTTTGTAGTTTTAGCGGTATAGATCGGACAGTGCGTATGTTGGCTGTGACATCTTCGCCAGTAAATCCATCGCCGCGCGTTGATGCTAAAACTAATACGCCATTTTCGTAGCGCAAATTGATCGCCAGCCCGTCAAACTTTAATTCACAGGCATAGTGAACAGCGCGATTACTTTCCAAACCTTCGTGCACTCGTCGATCAAAATTGTGAACGTCTTCTTCAGAAAATCCATTATTGATAGACAGCATAGGTACGTCATGCTGCACTTGATTAAATTCAGGAAGCGGCTCGCCGCCGACTCGTTGCGTCGGCGAATCAGGAAAAATCAAATCGGGATGCTGTGCTTCGAGTTGTTGCAGCTCACGAAATAGCTGATCGTATTCCGCATCGGGGATAGAGGGATTATCAAGAACGTAGTAAGCATGCGAATGACGATTGAGTTCATCACGCAACCATTCGGCTCGCGCTTTTCCATCACCGGCGTCAGCCGCTGTGTGTGCAGCGCCGAATAAATCGTTCTGACCCATTAGGCAAACAGACGTTGCGCCCTGACTGAGCCGGGCGAAATACCCGTTTGCTCCATGGCCTCATAGAACGAATGAATTTGCTGCTCAATCGCTTCCAGTGATGCATCGGAAAGCGGTTCGCCTGCATCATCCACCACTACACCGGTAAGTCGTGTTGCTAATGATTTTGCAAACGCACTCATTGATCTAAACGCGTCGCGCTCAGGTGCTACGGTTGCGACCGGTAACAACAAGGTAATTAAGGTACTGGTGTCATCGGCAGGATTAGCATTCATCAGCGCAGCATACAAAACACCACCATCACCATCAGGCATGATGAAGCGACCATCAGGACGCAGCTCAAGACCTTGCCGCTGCAAAGCAGGACGAAGCGTCGATAACATCCAAGGCTCGTTTTTGGTTCTCACGTTGATAGAAAGTTGTACATCAAACTCATGAATTAACTGAGACAGACGCTTCGCCAGTCCAATGATCTCTGCCATATCAGGCAAGTCAGGAGTAGCATCCAAATCATCGGCAAGTAAATCCAAACCGGTTACCAGCTCTGAGTACTCCAGCTCCGAAAGCGGACCATGCCGATTCGCGAGTTGTACACCCACTTGCAGGTTGTGATAACCACCACCCACAGCGACCTTTTCCCAATCGCCTTTTTCAGTTTCACCGATCACCTCAACATGCTTGTTACCTACCAAACGAAGTTGATGAAATGCGTTGATAATTTTTTCTCCGCGCAGTGGAAATTCAAGCGAGATAGGAATAATGCAATCGATAAAGGTATCGAGCGGAAAAGGTTTGACGACTGTTTCGATAAAGGCTTCTGTTTGTCCTACAGATGATTGAGGATAATGGTCGTCAGAATCAGAATCGGCGCCACGTTGAGACGACGTTAAGACCGGCTCTTGACGTTCTGCCACTGACCTGCCGCCCATCAGCACATCTTCTTCTAGGGTAGAAAACGCCTTATCAACGGATTTTTTTGCGCGCCATTCCTGCCACTTGTTGTATGACACGACACCCACCACGATGGCTCCACCGATGGCTATCAGGCTTCCCTGCAACTCTGTCATTGAAAGTTCTCCGGCTGCAATAGAAAAAATGGCGGCATTCTGTCTCTGCTCAAGTCAACTGCACCAAAGCGACATTGTAAAAGATGCCCGCCCTGGACCTGCAAACATTCTGCACGACAACGACATTCCCTACTCATAGCCGTCTCACTTTCAGTATCTGTGTTCTTGCTCTAACTCACTATTGACGGATATCAAGATCACAAAAAAATATTGTCATTACGATAATCATCAGTCAACGAGCCAATAAGGAGTCAACATCGTGCGCGAGACCACTGAGATCAAGCTACACACTTTGACCATGCTCTCTTTAAAGCCCCTGTTACGCAAACTGCGTCACTGGTGGTTGCGGCGAGCAGAGGAACATTACCTGATTTGCGCATCGGTTGAGCATGCCCGAGCACGAGAGGCCGAAGAAAACGAAGCTTACTACCAGAAGCGAGCAGCGATGGCCCGCTCCGCTCAGCTATGGGACTAATAAGTATTACAAACCAACCCAAAGTTTTGCGCGGAACGCAAGCGAGTTTGGGTTGGTCAGACAAATAATAATTAGGCCGCCTGAACATCGGAGACTAAGTTAGCCGCCGATTCCATGTCCACCGCAACAATGCGTGAAACACCCTGTTCTTGCATCGTTACGCCGATCAACTGATTCGCCATCTCCATCGCTAGTTTATTGTGAGAGATGAACAAGAACTGTGTCTGAGTCGCCATCCGTTTAACCATCGTACAAAAACGAACGGTATTCGCATCATCTAATGGCGCATCGACCTCATCGAGCAGACAGAAAGGCGCGGGATTGAGCTGAAATATGGAGAACACTAGTGCGGTCGCCGTCAATGCCTTCTCTCCACCAGAGAGCAAATGAATCGTCGCGTTTTTCTTGCCCGGTGGTTGAGCCATCACTTGAACACCTGAATCCAAAATCTCTTCACCCGTCATCACCAACTTCGCATTACCGCCACCGAACAACTCGGGGAACAACTGACCAAAGTGATGATTGACCTTGTCAAAGGTATCTTGCAACAGATCGCGCGTCTCTTTATCGATCTTGTGAATAGCATCTTCCAAAGTCGTGATCGCTTCGGTCAAGTCAGCGTTTTGCGCATCCAAGAAATTTTTACGCTCAGACGCCTGCGCCAACTCATCCAGTGCCGCCATGTTGACTGGACCCAGAGCGTTAATCTGGTTAGTTAAACGCGTTACTTCACCTTGCAAGTACGACGGACGCATATCCGGAGTAAGTTTCTCTGCCAATGCCGCTTCATCAACTTGCGCTTCAGCCAGCTGCTGAGCATATTGTTCCTGACTCAAACGAACAGCTTGCTCTTTGAGTTGTAATTCAACTATACGATCGCGCATAGGTTGCAACTCGCGATCAGCTGCCAGTTTTGATTCATCTTGGCCGCGTAAACGCTGAGTCAATTGATCGAGTTCATGACGCGCATTGCTCAGTACTGCTTCTTGTTCACTACGACGCTCTAACAACGATTGCAGTCCAGCCTGTGCCGCCTGATCATCCAGCGACTCAAGTTCAAGTTGGCCTTGCTCCATGCTGGCATACAGCTGAGCTGATTGTTCTTGAGCGGTACCGATGCTGCGCTTGAGCTCTTGAATGCGATTCTCATGGGATTTGAGTGCAAACTCTGCCTGCTGCGCCGCTAAGCCCAACTCACGCAGAGTTTCACGCGCGAGATTTAAACGAGCTTCATGCTCAAGGTAGATCGTCTGACCATCTTCATGTTTTTCTTGCACTTCACCCAACTCACCATCGAGCTGTTCAAGCGCAAGCTCAGCGGCTTGCATGATTTGATTTTGTTCAGCTTCTTGGGCCGATATTTCAGCCAAATCTGTTTCGATCTGTGTGCTGCGCTGACTAAAGCGTTCCAACACTTCATTTCGACGCAACAAATCCATCTGCAAACTATGCAGCGCATCGGTTAATGCAGACACATCACGCGTGAGTTGTTCCAGACGCTGTGTACCTTGAGTGTAGGCTGCGTCAGCTTGCACAGAACGCTGGCGTGCTTCATCCGCTAACAACTGTTGCGCACGTACTTGGCGAACTAAATTATCAATCTCCTGCTGGCGCGCCAACATGCCATCTTGTTCCGAGTCAGCCGCATAAAAACGCACTGCGAGCTTGCTAATCACGTGGCCCTGACGCGTCACAAAACAACCACCTGCAGGAAGTTTAGAACGATCTGCTAAAGCCGCACCTGCATCATCAGCCACATAAACGTCATGCAACCAATCTTGCATCAGTGCGCGCAAACCAGGATCGCTGATTTGCATAATCGAGATCAGCGGCTTCAGACCCGCGGGTGAGGTGTCATCATTGTTTGCTGTTCCAGACAGCGAAAACAACGACAACTTGGCGGGCGGAGAATCAGTAAAGAAGGCTTTAGCCCAATCTAAATTCGATACCTCCAACGCACCCGTGCGCTCACGCAGCACAGATTCAAGCGATGTTTCCCAACCCGCTTCAATGTTTAGTTTTTGCCACAAACGGGGCAATTTGCCCAACTCATGTTTTTGCAACCAAGGCGCGACCTTGCCTTCGGTTTGCAATTTATCTTGCAATTGCTTGAGTGTGGCTAAGCGCGATTCGAGCTGCGCGTGATTCGCGTTCTGCTCAATGGTCTGCTCTTGCGCATCGCGGCGCTCTTTTTCAAGTTCTGGTTGACGGATGCGTGCTGCCTGTAAATCGTTATTCGCCTGCTCGAGTACTTCCTGCTTTTCCTGCACCTGCGCTTTGAGTTCTTCGAGATGACTAGTATCAGGTTGCGACAAACCACTCTTTTCTTGAGTGAGACGTTCGCGACGCAAAGTCAAACCCGAAAGAATGCTCGACGCATTGCGCTGATGCGCTGATTCCAATTCAATCCGCTGCTGCACTTGCATGATGCGCGAACGCGATTCTGTCGTCGCTAATTGGGCGGCGCGCCAGGCTTCTTCAAGTGCCGGCATTTCTGCTTCTTTAAGCTGTACAGCCTCTTGCGCTTGCGCGACATTGCCAGCGTGCGTTTCTAATTCAACTTCAGATTGAGCCAGCTCATCTTGAAATTGTGTGCCTTGACGCTGCCATTGCTCGCGCTGTGCTGAGAGTGAATTCAGTTGCGTTTGCAGACGCGAACGAGATTCGATCACAAATTTAATTTGCGCTTCCAGACTACCGATTTCAGAATTCGTTTGATACAACGCGCCCTGCGCCTGATGCATGCGGTCGCCCGCTGCATAGTGCGCTTGACGCATATGCTCTAACTCTGTCTCGATGTGGCGTAATTTGGCTGTTTGACCTTCGAGGTCGGTTTGCGCTTTTTCTATATCGCGCGTAAATTTTTCTTGCTCTTGCAGAGCTTCATTTTTTCTAAGCAGCCACAGAAGTTTTTGCTTTTCTTCTTGCTCACCTTGGAGCACATTAAATTTTTGTGCAACGTCAGCCTGACTCTGTAGTTTTTCTAGGTTGGCATTCAATTCGCGCAGAATATCTTCTACACGTTGCAGATTTTCGCGCGTGTCCTGCAAACGATTTTCTGTTTCGCGGCGACGCTCTTTGTATTTCGATACACCCGCAGCTTCTTCCAGGAAGATGCGAAGCTCTTCAGGGCGCGACTCAATGATTCGCGAAATCATGCCCTGACCGATAATGGCGTAGGCGCGCGGTCCTAAACCGGTACCCAGAAAAATATCTTGTACGTCGCGTCTACGTACCGCTTGATTATTGATGTAATAGGTCGAAGTGCCGTCACGTGTGAGCGTGCGTTTTACTGAAATTTCAGCAAACGTACTCCACTGTCCTGCCGCCTTGCCCAAGCTGTTATCAAACAACAGCTCTACCGACGCGCGACCCGCAGGCTTGCGACTCGTCGTTCCGTTAAAAATAACGTCCTGCATGGATTCACCACGCAGCTCAGAGGCCTTGGATTCACCCAGTACCCATCGAACGGCGTCAATGATGTTGGACTTACCGCAACCATTTGGCCCAACCACACCCACCAGCTGACCGGGCACCTGGAAATTGGTCGGATCAACAAAAGATTTGAATCCGGAGAGTTTTATAGAAGTTAACCGCACGTGATCGACTTGTTAGCGTAAATACATCAGATAATTTAGAAACAGCTTACTTCGCTAGCATGTAGTCTGAGCAAAGAAAGCTGGTGACAGGCCGCTAATACGTGAAAAACACAGAGTAAAAACGGCTCTTAAAACAGAAACCGGACAGTGAATGCCCGGTCATCTCTTCAAGTAGGTAATCATAACATTGGAAGCCCTCACGACCGACCAAAACCAGGCATCAACGTTCTTATATGAAAACCTAAATCGAGCGTCATGCAAGTCTCTGGCTTGATAAATTGCTTCACTGTCTGGGTGTGTTAGGTCCGGATTAGGAACAGGGTCAATACAAATCAAGGACTTATGAGCAAGCTGTTAGCAAAAAGCTTTCTTCTATCGTTTTAAGCCTTTGCCAGTGGCGGTAATCGTTAGGACGGTATAATCCGCACGCCTGAGACATCACTCTGCCACAACATCAACATCACAAAGCGCCAGCCGTGAATCCCTTACTGGAAAAGCTACAACCTTATCCTTTTGAAAAATTACGGCGCTTATTCGCCGATGTGTCGCCTAACCGCGAGCGTCGACCGATTAGCCTGGGAATTGGTGAACCCAAACACCCCACGCCGGCATTTATACAAAAGGCACTCGCCGATAATTTAGCTGGCTTAGCTAGCTATCCCACCACCGCCGGTTCCGACGCGCTACGCGCGGCCATCTGCGGGTGGTTAGAGCAACGCTACCGCCTGCCGCGACTCGATCCTTCCTGCGAAGTATTGCCTGTCAATGGCTCGCGCGAAGCATTATTCGCATTGGCTCAAGCCGTAATTGATCCCTACGCCAAAGCCGTGGTGGTCTGCCCGAATCCG
>JBEGSP010000141.1:0-2600 GCA_041179845.1 Pseudomonadota bacterium | reverse complement strand
GTATTCATGATTGAATTTCCGTCATTCTATTAAATCAGTACCAACAAATTTTGTTACTAGGATTGACGTTGTAAACAGTTACGCATGAGCGAGTTTGCAACTACAACGTCCGATTAAATGTAAATCACATTCGTTACTAAGCCTATTAAGCAGCGGCTGCTATCGCTAAAAAATCGGCCGCTTTTAATGATGCGCCGCCAATTAATCCGCCATCAATATCTGACATAGCGAGTAATTCTTTAGCGTTGTCTGGCTTCATACTGCCGCCATACAAAATACGAATCGTATTAGCTGCAGCCGCATCAGCACGAGCCAACGCTGCACGTATTACTGCATGAACTTGTTGTGCCATCTCAGGCGTAGCTGTCTTACCCGTACCGATCGCCCATACCGGCTCATACGCAATCACGATTTCAGACAACCGTGACGCAAGTGCAGCGATCACGGGTTGTAACTGACGAATGACTACTGCGTCGGTTTGCCCATTTTCACGCTCTTGCAAGGTCTCACCAACGCACACAATCGGTATCAAACCTGATTTCAACGCGTGCAGTGATTTGGCAGCCACCAATTCATCGCTCTCGTGGTGATAAGTTCGGCGCTCGGAATGACCCACGATCACATAGTGACAAGCAAAATCCTTCAACATGGCTGCTGAAATTTCACCTGTGTACGCACCACTATCATGCTCAGAAACGTCTTGCGCACCCCAAGCAATCGCAGATCCCGTAAGCGCAGTCTGAGTTTGTGAAAGGTAAGCCGCTGGAACACACACGGCTAACTCACATCCGACCGCCCCACTCGACCGAAGACCGTCGAGTAGTGTCGCATTCGCTGCGAGACTACCGTTCATCTTCCAGTTACCTGCGATTAGTTTCTTGCGCATAGCGATTAACTGTTATTGATTAATTGTTAGCGATTATTGGATTCATGGTTTAAACGTCACACCACGTGCAGCATGATCTTACCGACGTGCGTGCTCGTTTCCATCAACGCGTGCGCTTGTGCCGCCTGATCGAGACTAAACGTCTTGAAGATAACGGGTTTGATTTTTCCTGCTTCCAGCAAAGGCCAAATCCGTTGCTGCAACTGCTGAGCGACATCCTGTTTGAACGAAATCGGACGCGGACGCAAGGTGGAACCGGTAATCGTCAAACGACGACGCATGATTTCACCAAAATTTATGCTGCCACTCGCACCACCCAATAAAGCGATGATGACGATACGACCATCGTCAGCCAAACAATTGATTTCACGATTAACGTAATCACCCGCCACCATATCGATAATGACGTTTACGCCTTTACCATCGGTGAGCGATTTGACCACTTCAGAAAAATCTTCAGTGCGATAGTTGATGCCACGCTCAGCACCCAAGCTTTCGCAAGCGCGACATTTATCATCCGTACCTGCCGTAGCAAATACACGATGCCCTAACGCCGTCGCAATTTGAATCGCCGTCACACCAATGCCCGAGCTCCCACCCTGCACTAGCAAGGTTTCACCTTCAGCTAAACGCGCACGACCAAAAATATTGCTGTAGACCGTAAAAAAAGTCTCAGGAAGCGACGCTGCTTCTATCGCAGAAAAACCTTTAGGCACCGGCAAACACTGAACCACAGGTGCGGCACAGTACTCAGCATAACCACCGCCTTGCACCAGTGCACACACCATGTCGCCGCGTTTGAAGGGACTACCTGCTAAGTCGCCATCAACAATTTCGCCCGCCACTTCCAAACCAGGAATATCCGAAGCGCCAGGTGGAACCGGATAATTACCGGTTCGTTGCAGCACATCAGGACGATTTACACCGGCTGCATGCACCTTAATCAGTACCTCGCCCGCCTTGAGGGTGGGCATAGGACGTTCACAAGGTGTCAGCACATCCGGCGCGCCGGGCTTGATGATCTCTATGGCTCGCATTGCTCTTCCTTTTATTTTTTAGCTGCTAGAACAATGGTTATTCGCTTACTGCTGCGTTTGCGCTGCTTCGCCAGATTCTTCGGCCAATACTGCTTTCATCGAAAGCTTTAAGCGACCGCGGTCATCTGTCTCCAACACTTTCACGCGAACTTGCTGACCTTCTTTCAAATAGTCAGCAACAGCATTCACGCGCTCGTTGGCGATTTGGCTGATGTGCAGCAAACCATCTTTACCAGGCATGACTTGAACAATCGCGCCGAAGTCGAGCAGCTTTAACACAACGCCATCGTAGTTTTTACCGACTTCAACCGATGCAGTAAGTTCTTCAACACGACGTTTAGCTTCTTGACCCGCTGCGGCGTCAACCGAAGCGATAGTCACAATACCTTCGTCGGTAATATCAATCTGCGTACCGGTTTCTTCAGTCAGCGCACGAATCACAGCGCCGCCTTTACCGATAACGTCACGAATCTTTTCAGGATTAATACGAATCGTGATCAAGCGTGGCGCAAAATTCGACAGCTCGGTGCGACCGTGCGGCATCGCTTCTTGCATCTTGCCGAGAATATGGAAACGTCCTTCTTTCGCTTGCGCGAGAGCGACTTGCATAATCTCTTTAGTGATGCCTTGGATTTTGATATCCATCTGCAGCGCAGTAATACCATTTGCAGTACCCG
>JBEGSP010000140.1:0-3694 GCA_041179845.1 Pseudomonadota bacterium | reverse complement strand
AAACGGCATACCCAAATGCTCAAGCTCGTAAACCACTTTGGGTGCTTCGCGACACATGAATTCGATCGCATCTTGGTCGCCAAGGTAATCGCTGCCTTTGACGGTGTCGAACATATGCCAGTACCAATTGTCTTCGGACATATTGCCCAGCGATGCGCCGATACCACCTTGCGCTGCAACGGTATGTGAACGTGTTGGAAAAACTTTTGAAAGCACTGCGACATTTAAACCAGCTTGTGCCAGTTGCAACGATGCTCGCATGCCGGAGCCACCCGCACCGACGATAACTGCGTCAAAGCGTCGTGATGGAATGGAGGATTTAATCGATGTCACGTTTACACTCTCCACAGAATCTGAACTGTCCAGCCGGCACAACCGACTAACCAGAGAATTGTCAGCACTTGCAATAAAAGTCTTACGGCAACCGGTTTCACGTAATCCATCCAAATGTCGCGCACACCCACCCACGCGTGGTAATACAAGGACATGAAGGTTACGAACGCAAATAGTTTGAACCACTGCTGTGCATACAAACCCGCCCAGGCTTCATAACTAAATTCTCCAGCGCCGAGAAACAGAACAAGCAAAACGATAGTGAAAACAGCCATCACAATCGCTGTAGCGCGTTGAGCCAGCCAATCTCTCAATCCATAGTGCGCGCCTACCACCAGACGCTTAGGTCCGATATTGTTGTCCATCTTAAAAATCTCCAAACAGTTTCAATGCAACCAGCAAGGCCAAAGGCACGCTGACAAAAAATACCGAACGCGCTGATTTAGCCGAACCCTCTTTTGATAAACCAATGTGCGCATCCATGATCAAGTGACGCACACCCGCACAAAAGTGATGCAGGTAAGCCCAAGAAAGTCCGAGGATGAGTAATTTTACGAACCAGTGGCTGGCAAAACCCTGCAAATAAGCGAAGGAAATTTCGGAAGTAATTGAAAGATCGAATAGGTAAAGAATGAAGGGCAACAACAAAAACATCATCGCGCCACTGACTCGATGCAAAATCGAAACGATGCCGGACAGCGGCAAGCGATAGCGCAAAATGTCGGTGATGTGAATGTTGGTAAAGCGTTTAGTGTTTCTTGCTTCAGGCATGAGCATCTTCTCCAACGGTGTCTATCTTGTTGTGCAAACCCAGATTCTATCTGTTTGGGCTAAAAAAGTTCGGCGCGTCAATATAATCGCCCCGTTCGAATTAACTAAGTTCATTGTGATAGTGGTGACTTTCGGTTGCATACAGTGCGCGTCGTAATTCGACCGGCCGGTCACCATAGGTGTAAGCCACGCGATCAACGTTTAACAGCGGGCTACCGAGCGGTACGTTGAGTAATTCCGCTGCGATGGCATCCGCGGGCACAGCTTTAAGTTTTTCAGATGCGCGTATCATCTGAGTACCAAATTCAGTTTCGAACAAGCCATACATCGGCCCCTTGTATTCGGCCAGTCGCTCTGATGTTAAGCCTTTAAATATTGCGCCTGGCAGCCAGATCTCTTCAAGAATGATGGGCGCCGCATCAAAATACTGAACACGCCGGATAAAAATAACGGAGTCGCCGGCCTTAATATCAAGCACGCGCGCCACCTCGGCGGGACCACGCATACGCTTGACTTCAATAATGTGATTTTCGGGTTGATGCGCCTCGCCACCATCGGGCGACAAACGCAAAAACCGAAACTGGACGCGTGCTTCATGATGAGTAGCGACAAAGGTACCTTTACCTTGGCGGCGCACTACTAGGTTTTCGGCCGAAAGTTCGTCAATGGCTTTTCTGACCGTACCCTGACTAACTTTATAGCGAAATGCTAACTCGACCTCGCTAGGGATTAATTCGCCGGGTTTCCACTCGCCCGACTGAAGACTTTGCATGATCAGCGATTTAATTTGCTGATACAAAGGGCTGAAAGTGGGCGATGCCGCCCCAGGACCGCCTGCACTGGCGGCCGAACCCGGAGCGGCTGGCGTGGTGACGGATTGACTCATAGCTGGAGATTTCACCACAGATACCCTCTCAACGTCCAGAAAATTGTGCAGTAATATGTCTTATATAAGATATAAGATACGGATTGACATAGGTGCCAGCCTACCCCTAAACTCGCGAGCAACGATGGGGCTCTCCAAAAGAGGGTCTTAACTAATTTGCACACTATTCGACTGATTGGAGACTCACTATGGCTAAAGCCCCTATGCGCGTCGCTGTAACCGGCGCTGCTGGCCAGATCGGCTACTCACTACTGTTTCGCATCGCCAACGGCGACATGCTGGGTAAAGACCAGCCTGTGATACTTCAGTTACTAGAAATTCCTGACGAAAAAGCGCAAAAAGCCCTCAAGGGCGTGATGATGGAAGTGGACGATTGTGCCTTTCCTCTGTTGGCAGGCATGACAGCCCATTCCGACCCAATGACCGCGTTTAAAGATGCTGATGTAGCTCTGCTGGTTGGCGCCCGTCCACGCGGACCTGGCATGGAGCGCAAAGATTTGCTCGAGGCGAATGCCCAGATCTTTACTGTTCAAGGTAAAGCGCTGGATGCTGTGGCTTCACGTAATGTCAAAGTACTGGTAGTGGGTAATCCGGCCAACACCAATGCATACATCGCAATGAAGTCAGCACCTAGCTTGCCTGCTAAAAATTTCACTGCCATGCTGCGATTGGATCACAACCGCGCGCTCTCACAAGTCGCGGCAAAAACGGGTAAACCTGTAGCGGCTATCGAAAAGCTCTGCGTCTGGGGTAATCACTCGCCCACCATGTACGCTGACTATCGATTTGCCACTATCGATGGCAACTCAGTCAAAACCATGATCAACGATGAAGCATGGAATAAAGATGTCTTTTTGCCGACAGTCGGCAAACGCGGTGGCGCCATTATTGAAGCACGTGGACTTTCCTCTGCTGCATCAGCGGCTAATGCTGCGATTGATCACGTTCGTGATTGGGTACTGGGCACTAACGGTAAATGGACCACGATGGGAATTCCATCCGACGGTTCTTACGGCATTCCTAAAGATGTGATGTTTGGTTTTCCAGTCACCACACAAAATGGCGAATACACGATTGTGCAAGGACTCGAGATTGACGCATTCTCACAAGAGCGCATCAACCTCACGCTGAAAGAACTCACTGAAGAAAAAGACGGCGTTAAGCACCTGCTGCCTTAACTCCACTGCGCGCAGGTAGACCACTCGGTCTCCCTGCGCCCTCAATAACCCGCACTACTGTCCTACGCTCTCCTCATGCACGCATCCGAGGTTTTGTTTCAGGGTACGCACCAGCCGGTTACCATTCCGGTCTGTGATCATTACGCGGGCTCAGAAAAATTGATGCGTAAATCACTCGCGCTTCAACAAGAGCTTGGCCCCGTCTTCGATATCACGTTTGATTGTGAAGATGGCGCGGCAGCTGGCAATGAAGCCGCTCACGCGAAACTCGTCGGCGAACTCCTTGCCAGCGCAGATAATCGTTTTAATCGCATAGGCGCACGCGTGCATGATGCGGATAGCCCTTTCTTCGAACACGATGTAGCGACTATCTGCAAACTAGCCGCCGACAAGCTGGCCTACCTCGTTATCCCCAAGGTAGAAAGCCTCACTCAGCTCAAATCAGCGGTTAAAACCATAGTGCATCATGCATCAGCTGCTGGACGCCCGGCGCTGCCGATTCATGTTCTGATTGAAACCCATCAGG
>JBEGSP010000139.1:0-7020 GCA_041179845.1 Pseudomonadota bacterium | reverse complement strand
AGAGACAGGATTAAACACATAGCCGAGCACACGCGGAAATGCTTGCAGCCAAATCTCACCATCGGCATCGTGGATATTTTCAGACCTTAGTAGACTATCTATCCATGACAATAAAGGCGTTGTTCCATCGCCGTGATCACGATCGTAAAATGACATCAGATTGAATCGATTGCGCGAACATACGCCATTGGAAAAAGTGGCACCACCCAAAGTTCTTAGGGGGAGCATCAGCGTGAACACGTTATAACTGAATGTATTCCCAGCAGGTCGTAAGCGACTATGCCTTACGAGACCGGTACTGATAAATGGCTGGTGAGTCAGTATTTGCATATCAGGCATTGAGCGCTCGCTCGGTGATAGTGCGTGCTACTTGCAGACCTGATTTATGACCATCTTCATGGAATCCATAGCCAGTCCAGGCGCCTGCATACCAAGTATTTCGCTTTCCTTGAATGGCAGGCAGTGCGTGCTGAGCAGCGATAGCCTCTGCATCGAAAACCGGATGCGCATAATTAAACTCGCCGATGATTTTTTTTGGGTCAATGCGCGATACGGGATTGAGCGTGACGATAACGGCTTGTTTAAACGGCAGCGGTTGAAGCTTGTTGAGTAAATAGTGAACGCAAACACGCGGCTCAGGTGTACCCGCTGTTTCGTAATTCCATGCGGACCAAGCTTTTTCCAGCGTTGGTAGGCACGCTGTATCTGTATGCAAAATAGCGTGATTAGGTTGATATCGAACGGCCGAGAGAATACGTTTCTCGTCGTCGGTGGCATCAGAGAGCATCGCGAGATTTTGATCACTGTGCGCTGCCATAACGACATGTTCGAATATCTTGGTTCCGATGGCCGTTTCTATTCGTATTTCTGGCGTTCCCATGCCAATGCGCGTGACTGAACGAACCGGCGTATTTAAAAACGTGTGCGCAATAGTAGGCAGTATTTTTTGTACGTAGTGCTTTGCTCCGCCGGTGACGGTACGCCACTGCGGGCGATTGGTAATTTGTATCAAGCCATGATTGCTACAAAAACGCACAAAGGTGGCTAAAGGAAAAGCTAACATTTGCTCTGTCGGACACGACCAAATGCAACCGGCCATGGGCAGCAAATACCAGTGGCGGAATTCGGAGCTGTAATTGTGACGGTCAAGGAAATCGCCCACTGACATGGATTCGAGCATGCCATCGGTTTTAGCCATCGCCGTGGTTTGTCGATTGAAGCGAATGATATCTTTCAGCATTCGCAAAAATGGCCGATTAAAAAGATTACGTCGTTGAGCAAATACGGTGTCGAGATCAGCGCCAGCCCATTCCAGCGTGCGGCCATCGGGCAGTGGAATTTTTACCGCAAATGACATGTCGCTGGCTGCAGTCTCGACATTTAATTCATCAAATAGGCGTATCAGGTTCGGGTAGGTGCGGTGATTAAATACTAGAAAGCCTGTATCTACACCATGAGTGATGCCATCAAAAGTGACATCGACGGTGTTGGTATGCCCGCCAAAGTAGGAGCCCGCTTCGAACAATGAAACTTCATGGCCGTCGCGTGAAAGCTGCCATGCAGCGGACAGCCCCGAAATACCTGAACCTATAACGGCGACTTTCATGCGTAATCCAAACCATGCGAAATGTAGAAGTACTCAAACTGCATGTTGCTCGGGGCGTTACTAGAAAGCCCAGCTTGAGTTCATCATAAATAAAAAAGCAGCGACGCCGGTCAGGGAGAAATACAAATGGGGGAAGATCGCCCTTACGTGGCCACCGAACTTATCGGGAGGCGTCGCAGCAAAAAACTGGTTCAACAGCGAAATCGCTTAGGTTCGCAAATGCTCGTATGAATTTATTGACTCGCAAGCGCTTTTTCAAGAGCACTGATAAACGCTTTTTCATCAGGGCGCGTGCTGCTGCCAAAACTAGCAGCTAACTTTCCATCGCGGTCGATTAAGTATTTGTTGAAATTCCATCCTGGGGATTTTGCGCCCGCTTTGATCAATCCTGCGAACATAGGATTTGCTTCTTTGCCTTTGACAGATGATTTCGCGAACATGGGAAATTTAACGCCATAGGTGTTGTAGCAAAAATCGGCTATTTCTTTATTGTTTCCTGGTTCCTGACTGAAGTCATTTGATGGAAAGCCCAGAATAACCAAACCTTTGTCCTTGTAATTCGCATACAGTTTTTCTAAACCTTCGTATTGCGAGGTAAATCCGCAATAGCTTGCAGTGTTAACCACCAGCGTGACTTTTCCGGCGTACTGACACAGGTTTTGAGGCGCATCGTCTTGCAAACGATTGAATTTGTGATTCAGCAGTGTCGGACACTCTTCCGCTGCAGCGGCAGTGGGTGCCAGCGTGCAGGCAGCGGCCAGCATTAAAAGGATAGTCGTCGCTTGCGCTTTTGCTAATAATTTAGTCATATTCGATCTATACCGGGAGGTTTTAACTTAAACTGATGAGTCATTCTAGCGTATTCTAGGCATTTTGGTGCAAGGCATAGTGAGGGCGAAAATACGTTTTAATTTTTGAAATTTCGTGTGCGTTGGGTCTAGCCCTTTTGGGCATTTTTCGCCTGCAAAAGTTCGTGCAATAGCCGTGTTTGATTAGAGAATTCAATGCGTAACCTGATAGTGGTGCTGGGCGACCAGCTGAATTTCGATAGCCCTGCCTTAGAAAACTTCGATCCGGCTCAGGATTGTGTCCTGATGATAGAGGCGGTGGGGGAAGCCAAGTATGTCTGGTCGCACAAGGCGCGTATTGCGCTTTTTCTGTCGGCTATGCGTCATTTTGCTAATCAGTTGGCCGCGCGTGGCTGGCCGTTTGATTACATTCAACTGGATGATCCTCATCCTCCAAGTTTTGCAGAGCGATTATCGATGGCTTTGCAGCGCCATCGGCCGGAAACCGTGCGTGTTGTTGAGCCGGGTGAGTGGCGAATGCAAGAGTTGATTCGCGAGACGTGCGGCCAGGAAAACATCGCACTGCGCATGATGGATGACACGCATTTTTTGTGTAGTCGACCCGAATTTACAGACTGGGCCAAAGGAAAAAAAGAGCTGCGTCTAGAATTTTTCTATCGCGTGATGCGCAAACGTTTCAATGTGTTGATGGCGAATGATGAGCCCGTCGGCGGTCAATGGAATTTTGATGAAGATAACCGCAGCGCTTATCCCAAACGCACAGGGCCAGGTGCAATACCAGAGCCGGCTTTTTTTACTCCCGATGCGGTGACGGAACAAGTGATTCAGTTAGTCGAAAAATTCTTCCCAGATCACCCCGGACAACTGAAAAACTTTGCCTGGCCAGTGACTCGTGAGCAGGCCTTACATGCCTTGGATGTCTTCGTCGATACGCGGTTGGTCTCGTTTGGTCAGTATCAAGATGCGATGTGGACCAATACGCCGCTGGGTTGGCATTCACTACTTTCAGCGGCACTGAATTTGCATTTGCTAAATCCGCGCGAGGTAATAGCAGCCGTTGAGCAGGCTTACCATCAGCATAGGGTTAGTCTGGGAAGTGCGGAGGGATTTATTCGTCAAGTGCTGGGATGGCGTGAATTTATTCGTGGTGTGTATTGGTTAGATATGCCGCGTTTAAAAGAGGCCAATCACTATCAAGCCGAGCACGATTTGCCTGCGTGGTTTTGGACCGGCGAGACAGATATGGCGTGTATGCGCGACAGCCTGCAACAAACCTTGGAGTGGGGCTATGCCCATCACATACAAAGGCTGATGGTCATAGGAAATTTTGCAACGCTGGCGCAGCTATCACCACAACAGGTCGGTGACTGGTTTTTAGCGATTTATGTCGATGCAATTGAATGGGTAGAGCTGCCCAACACGGCCGGCATGGCCTTGCATGCCTGCGGTAGTCGATTTACCAGTAAGCCGTATGTGGCAAGCGGCGCTTATATAGGCCGCCAGAGTAATTACTGCGCTTCGTGCAAATACGATCCTAAACTGCGTGCGGGTGATAAGGCGTGCCCTTACACCACGTTGTACTGGGATTTTATTGATCGTCATGAAGCGACCTTATCGTCAAATCCGCGTACCGCGTTAATGACAAAGAATTTACAAAAATTAGATACTGATGAGCGCGGTCGAGTGAAACAGCATGCCCAGAAGATATTGGGTGCGCTCAATGAGCTTTAGGCTGGCCATCGTTTTGACTCAAGCGTTATTGCCAAAAAGCTCACTTACTATCAAAGTCAGTGCCTCCTTACTTGATTGCCCAGATTTTTTAAGCCATATTCGCAATTGAACTGTCACTCTTTGTTGGTAAACTTCTCACATTCAACAAAACTAGCTATCACTTACACATGTTGTATCCCGAACTCTTTCGCTCACTAGAGCAAGTACGCTGGAACATGGAAAAAGACATTCCATGGGATCAGTTCGATGCGGCTCAACTATCAGATGAGCAAGCGCAAACCATACGGATGAACGCTATTACCGAATGGGCCGCCTTGCCAGCGACCGAGATGTTTTTACGCGATAACCGACACGACAGCGATTTTTCTGCATTCATGTCCGTGTGGTTTTTCGAAGAGCAAAAACATTCATTAGTGTTGATGGAGTATTTGCGACGGTTTCGCCCGGAGTTGGTACCGACAGAAGAAGAGCTACACAACGTACGTTTTGAGTTTGATCCAGCGCCACCGCTAGAGACGTTGATGCTGCATTTTTGCGGTGAAGTACGCTTGAACCATTGGTATCGCTGTGCAGCGGAATGGCATACAGAGCCCGTCATTAAACACATTTATAAAATCATCAGCCAAGATGAAGCGCGTCATGGTGGAGCGTACTTGCGCTACATGAAAAAAGCGCTGCAAGAATCGGGGGATACCGCACGAGCGGCATTCGCCAAGATTGGCGTTTTGATGGCATCTGCACGCCGCACAGAGAAGCCCTTGCATCCCACGAATTTACATGTGAACCAAGCGCTGTATCCCAACGATACGATACAAAGCCGTTTGCCAGATCCTGATTGGTTAGAGGGTTGGCTGGATAAGCAAATACAGTTTGATGGTGAGTGGGAAAAGAAAGTGATCGATCGCATACTCCACAATCTTTCACTGTTGTTTGAACGTTCGTTTGAGTCCGTTCAGGATTTGAACCGCTACCGAAAAGAGGCCACCGCCAGGCTGGCACCGCAAGCTAGCCCAGCGGTCTAATTATTTAATGTTTGTGTTCTTCGTGACCATGGCCGCTGCCATGCTTGCTGTGAGCGGCCATATCCATCACTTCGACGGATACCTCAACCGCGCCCGCTTTGCGAAAATTCAGCGTCATCGGGAATTTGTCACCAGCTTTTAGGGATTTTTTCAGTCCAAATAGCATCACGTGGGGACCTTGACCGGGTTTCATGCTGATCGAGTTTTCGGCTTTGAGTTCGACGCTGTCGACCGTGCGCATCTTCATCACATCGCCTTCCATACTCATCGTATGTAGTTCGACACGCTCAGCGATGGCTGTGCTTGCCGAGACTAAAGCATCATCGGACTTACCTTTATTTGCGATCTGCAAAAATGCTGCGCTGTTAGGCATGTTGCCCGTGGAGGCGCGAGCATGGGCATGTTCAATCACGAGATCACCGGCCTTAATGGCGTGGGCTTGAACGCTGCCTATTAGCAGTAATGTGGAAAACCCGACGATGAATTGTTTAACCATGATGAATTCCTAATATGAATAGCGTTTGAAAAAAATAAAATTATAACTCTGCCGGGGTAAGTAGTTCAGGTTTATTCAGCGACCACCTGCAAAGTCATTTTGTCGCCAAGCTTCATAGACAGTGATAGCAACTGAATTCGATAAATTAAGGCTGCGATTGTCGGGTCGCATAGGTAATCGTATGCGCTGATCATGTGGGAAAGAGTCGCGTAATTGCGGGTCTAGCCCGCGTGTTTCCGAGCCAAACACAAACACATCTCCGGGTTGAAAACGCGTGCTGGAAAAGAGTGCTGAGCCATGTGTGGTGAGAATAAAAATGCGCAATGGGTCAGGTTTGGCGCTCGCCATAAAGCCTGACCAATTCGCGTGTACTTGCATGTCGGCGTACTCGTGATAATCCAATCCGGCGCGGCGCATTTTTGCGTCATCCAAAGGAAAGCCTAAAGGTTCGATGAGATGCAGCATGGTTCCTGTGTTAGCGCACAAGCGAATGATATTGCCTGTGTTGGGAGGGATTTCTGGCTCGACTAGTACGACGTGAAACACTGTGTTCTCCGCGAAAAATTTCAACGCACCGGTGTTCGTGCAACGACAAAATTGGTTACGTGAGTGGCGCCGTGTCGCTTCAGGCAATGGGCTAATTCATTCAGGGTATGACCCGTAGTCATCACATCATCAACCAGCAGGATGCGCTTGCCGATGATGAGTTGGCTGTTTTGTACCGCGAATGCGTTCCGCATGTTAACCCGCCTTTGATCCATAGGCAGGGAGGCCTGAGTTTGAGTATGTTTAACACGCAGACAAACATGGGTGGCCAAAGGCAGCTTGCAGTGATGTGCAAATGCGCGTGCTATTTCCAACGATTGATTAAAACCCCGTTCGGCAAGTCGTTCTAGTGATAGCGGAACAGGGATGATCAGATCACTCGAGTGAGGTGGTGTCGGTAGCTCACTTAACAGCCGACCAAATGCTTTGGCTAGCGGAAGTTTTGCGTGAAATTTTAAAGCTTGCAGTAACTGATCTACCGGTGGTGCATAGTCGGTGGCCGCAATCGTTAAATCAAATGCCGGTGGATGCGTTAAGCAGTTACCGCACTGTAGTGAATAGCTTAATTCGGATAATCGAATCGCACAGCGCGTGCAACGTGTACAGCGCGTAGCGTGCGAGTCACCATAGTTGTTGCAACACGTGCCGCATAGTGCATCACGGCTTTTTCTGCCGCACAAAACACACTGGCTAGGTAGCAGTTCATCCAACATTTGCAACGCGAATTGCCCTAGGCGGCGTATTGGGTTTAGCGGAGTTTTAGGTATTTGCATACGAGATGAGGATGAAGTCGGTCAAGAAAGATGCCCT
>JBEGSP010000138.1:0-6366 GCA_041179845.1 Pseudomonadota bacterium | reverse complement strand
CTAATTTGTTGAAGTCGAATGAATCCGCCGTGCCATTTTTTTCAACTGATGGCATACGAACTGAATTTCCCACTGAAGAAGAAATAGCCCGATTCGCTAGGCTGTGCATAGATACGAATCCAGATGCGCCAGATATCTTTGTTCAGTCGCTAATGTCTGAAGGTTTGGCTTCGGAAGCGATTTTTCTCCATCTGTTAGCACCTGCAGCGCGTCATTTAGGCTATCTGTGGGAAGAAGATTTATGTGATTTCACTCAGGTCACGATAGGATTGGTCAGGATGCAGCAGTTGACACTCCGTCTTGGAACTGAGTTTCAAGAAAAACGTAAATCAGCCATGGACGGTATGCGGGCGTTGTTTGCGCCAGTTCCGGGTTCTCAACATACCTTTGGTGTACTGATGGTCTCTGAATTTTTTCGGCGTGAGGGATGGCAAGTGTGGATGGAACTGGGTTCATCGGAAGCTACATTACTTGAAGCTGTTAAAAAAGATTGGTTTGAAGTGATTGGTCTTTCTGTCGGTATCGAAGCCCATGTTGAATCGCTGACGAACACTATCCGGCACATACGCGCGTCATCCGCTAATACGCAAGCCAAGATACTCATTGGCGGCCCGTTGCTGACATTGTCGCCAGATTTGTATAAAGAGGTTGGCGCCGATGGAGCTGCCGGAGATGCGGCGAGCGCCGTGGAATTAGCCCGGTCTTTGTTTTCTGCTTGAAGCCTACTCGTAGTTCTCACGCTGTCTTGGCGTGTCGTGTAGGCGGTTCGACTTTATCCCGGTCATGGTAATCTCTCACCTTTGCGCACGGGTACGCCCACGTGTGATGCATTCCACTTTCTGTCACTGATTCCTTCAATAAAAATACATGGTTATCTGCATCTGCATCCCTTTATGCAGATGATTCCGATACTCCGTATAGCCAAGATTATGTCCAACCCGGAAAACACTGAAGTCAGCTCCGCCTCAAGCTCAGCATTAACTTCTGACGAAAAGCGTTCATGCGCATCATTAGCAACAATTTACTCGATGCGTATGCTTGGTCTTTTTATGGTGCTACCTGTGTTTATCATGGAAGCACGTCAGTACCCGGGTGGAGATGATGCTTCTAGCGTTGGCTTAGCTATGGGTATGTATGGGTTAGTGCAGGCGGCACTGCAAATACCGTTTGGTTTGGCTGCGGATAGATTCGGCCGTAAGCGAGTGATTGTGTTTGGTTTGTTGTTGCTGGGTTTGGGTAGTGTAGTGGCTGCCTGTGCTACCAGTGTTGCTGGCCTTGCACTAGGACGCGCTATTCAAGGTGGTGGTGCAATCTCTGCGGCTGTGACGGCCTTGTTAGCTGATCAAACACGTGATCATGTCAGAACCAAAGGCATGGCATTAATAGGTGCAAGCATAGGCTTAATGTTTGCTCTGTCGTTGATTATCGGACCCTTGTTGGCCGCTAACGTGGGCTTGACGGGTATCTTTGGTCTGAGTGCTGCAATGGCGCTATTAGGTATTTTGATTATTGCCTATTGGACTCCGCACGAAGTCACGTCTGAAACAAAACCAGAGAAGCAGACCTTCTATCAGCTTCGTAAAACCTTATTGCAATCTGATTTATTGCGCCTAGATTTTGGTGTGTTTGTTTTGTATGCCGTTCAACTCGCTATGTGGGTGGGTATACCGAGTTTACTTACGCAAGCCGGAGTCAGTAGCAAAGACCACGGCTGGGTATATCTGCCGGCAGTACTGCTTTCATTTGTATTTATGGGGTTGACCTTATTTCGTTTAGAGCGGCGCGGCAAACTGAAACCCTTATTTCTTGCCTCGATAGGTTGCGTCATCGTTGTTCTGATTGGCATGTACTACGTATCGCAATCCACGCCGGATATTTGGGTGCTGGGTTGCCTGATCTTTTTATTTTTTAGCGGCTTTAATATTTTGGAAGCCAGTCAGCCTAGCCTTGCATCGCGCATGACTGAACCTGAGTCGCGGGGTGCGGTATTAGGTGTTTACAACACACTGCAATCCTTGGGGATTTTTGCTGGTGGTGCACTGGGTGGGGTTATCAGCCGCGCAGTGGGATTGCCGGGATTATTTTTGGCATGTGCGGCAATTATGGTGGTGTGGCTATGGGTATCCTGGCCTATGAAATTTGTTTCTTCAACCTTAGCTGCGGTTGATGTGAAATGAGTGAGTAGCGAGTACTAATTCACTACCGTTTTATCTCACTAATCTTGCCGTAAAAATTTTTCCAGCACAGTCAGCCCGGGTAGAACGTGTTCTTCCTGTGGCAAATGCCCTGTGCTGGGAAGTACATCAAGCTTAATTTTAGGAATGACGTTGAGATAGTCTCTAGCATTCGCTATCGGGATCATTGCGTCATTTTCACCCCATATCAACAAGGTATCTGCCTGAATATTTTTCAGAAGCGGTACGGGGTCTTTTAGTATGGTCTGATTAAATCGCGCAACGATACTTTTTCTAACGCCAGGCGCACACATCAAGTCGTGGTAACGATCGACCATCGTCGGAGTGAGTGAACTCGGATCGGCATAAGCGGGAGCTAAGCTCATTTTTAATAGCGGCTTAGGTAGTGCAATCGTCATTGCGTTCAGCATGAATGAAGGTTCGGGTTGTTTGTCGTAGTCGAATCCATCACTGGCATATCCATCCGGCGAAATTAGTACCAATTTTTCTACACGCTCTGGATAGGTGGATGCAATGCGCCAGGCGAGTTTGCCGCCGAGAGAATTACCAATAAAGCTCGCTTTGCGTACTTCCAACTGGTCGAGCAAGCCCAGGATGACAGCGATGTCATGGGCATCTGAAAAATCATTGCCCTCATTTTCACCGCTGAGACCAAAGCCCGGTAAGTCGAGCCGTATCACGCGATAATTTTGCTCCAGCGTTTTAGACCATTCGTCCCACGTATGTAAGCTTGAACCAAAGCCATGTAAAAACACCAGCACTGGTGCAGTGCTAGTACCGCTATCTCGGTAGTGAACGTGAGTGCCTGCAATCGTTATAAAAGCACTGGGAGCCTGTGCATATTTTGCCTTCAGTTGTTCGAGATCTTTGTCGGGTGTCCATGCCCAGTAGCCACACGCTACAATGCCTATAATGAGTAGGTAAATCATGGCTTTCAATGGGTTTTTCATCCTGTATAAAATAGCCAATACGAGTTAATCGTTAGTGCGAATAGTAGATGATTTCTAAGTAACCATCATGATGCTTCCATTCTCTGAGCGACCGGTTTTAGACACGTTCGAGGGTCAACGCAAACGCGTCTTCGTTCTCGGTGCGACTGGCACCATCGGTCGTGCGACTGTACGTGCGTTGTTAAACCAAGGTCATGACGTTGTGTGCTTTGTTCGTCAGCGGGCGAGTGACGCTTTGTTAGCTGAGCAGACAGCAAAGTTATTCGACGGCGCATCCATTCGGTATGGCGATGTGAGTAACCCAGCCTCGCTAACCTATCAAGGTTTTAAAGGTGAGCAGTTTGATGTGCTGGTTTCTTGCCTAGCTTCTCGTACGGGGGCACCAAAAGATGCGTGGGCGATTGATCACCAAGCTCAGATGATTGCACTGGAAGCTGCCAAGCGAACGGGTGTTAGCCACTTTGTGTTGTTATCAGCGATATGCGTACAAAAGCCTTTGCTAGCTTTTCAATATGCCAAGCTAGCTTTTGAAAAAGCCTTGATTGAGTCTGGTATGACGTACACCATTGTTCGCCCTACCGCTTTTTTTAAATCACTCTCGGGACAGCTAGACCGAATAAAAAAAGGGAAGCCTTTTCTATTATTTGGCGATGGGACGCTTACTGCCTGCAAACCAATTAGCGATAGTGATTTAGGCGATTACATTGCAGGTTGTATTCACGATCAAACTCGCCACAACCGTATTTTGCCCATCGGTGGGCCGGGTGCCGCAATTACACCGCGTGAGCAGGGCGAAAAGCTGTTTGAGTTGTTGGGTAAGGAAGCTCGATTTAAGCAGATACCCGTGGTAATGATGGATGTGATTATTGCTGTATTAAGTTTTTTAGGGCGAGTGATTCCATCGCTAGCCGATAAAGCTGAATTGGCGCGTATAGGGCGCTATTACGCGACTGAATCGATGTTGGTGTGGGATGCTCAGTCAGAGACTTACGATGCGGCTGCAACCCCATCGACCGGTACCCAGACTCTCTTTGATTTTTACGCGGATTTGGTTCAGGGTGGAGAAGCGCCTGAACGGGGCGATCACGCTGTTTTTTAACACGCTGCCCCGCGTTATAAATTATTGGCGTCTGTTCTTAAGGGAAGAAATCGACCGGCTTCATTAATTTATTCTGTTGACTTTCAAGCGCGCCTAACTCGGTACTTTTTGCGACATAGTCCAGCCATTCAGTATCTTGCCATAGCTTAGCGCGACGTTCCTCTCGGTCTCCGGCATTTTTATACTGCCAGATATGCACGTACTCATTCGGGTTACCGGTTTCAACGAAAGCGAAAAGTACCGGCATACCAAGGTGGCGTACCTGCGGTGTCTTGCCAAATTTTTCGTACAGAGCTAGATGTTTTTTTATGCTACCCGGCTTGCAGGTATAGGTTCGTACATCGAGCAACATGGCGTCTCCTAGTCAAATTAATGTATACGTATAAAATTTTTTAAAAATTAAGTAGATAGCTAATTTTTCGTGTCATGCAGTTACTGACTGTATCAGATGATTATGGAAATGCCGTGCTAAGGGTGGCAGAATTTTTCCCTTGCGTGAAACAATATGCCAAGCTGATTGGATTGGAAAGTCAGCGACTGTCAAAATTTTTATATCTTTGCGGGCGCTTGATTCTGCAAGTGCATGTTTAGAAACAACGGCAATCCCTAAATCCCCAGCAACAGCTTCGCGTATGGCTTCATTGCTTCCTAATTCCATTCGTAAATCAGGTTTAAATTTTTTAGTTTTAAAGAATTTATCAACTGCCATACGCGTCCCTGATCCACGTTCCCGCAAGATGAATTTTTGTTCAGCGAGATCGGTCAGCGTTAGTTTATTTTTCTTTGCCAATGAGTGCTGAGCTGAAGCAATAACAACCAGAGGATTGTCCATAAATACGCGATCCTCAATGTCCAGATCTGTAGGTGGCATAGACATGATGTAGAGGTCATCGAGATTTTCACGCATGCGTGTCAGCACGCCATTTCTATTTTGAATTTCTAGTGAAACTTCAATATCAGGGTACTTGGTACAAAAGGTACCCAGTAGCCGCGGAATGAAATACTTGGCTGTGCTGACGACCGCAATACGTAACTTTCCACGGGCGAGTCCTTTCAGCGCATTTAGCTGTTGTTCATACACTTCCCATGCGGACTGGATTTCTCTCGCGGTAGCTACCAAATCGTGGCCTGCATCGGTCAAATGCACTTTTTTCGATACGACTTCAAACAATGGCAGGCCTATCGTGTCAGATAGTTCTTTCAGGCGCATTGAGGCCGTGGGCTGGGTGACGTGGGTGGCTTTAGCTGCGGCAGTAACGCTGCCCGTTTCGGCAAGTGCCAAGAAAAGTCTGAGCTGACGAAAAGATACATTCATAGTATTAATACTATATGAAAAGTTTATAAAATCGATTTTACAATATGTATCAGGGTTTTTAACATAGCCATCAAAAGGAAAATGACTATGCAAAATCTTCTTGATCCGGCAATTCTATTTTTTGTCTTTGGCATTGCCGCAGGTTTGTTGCGCTCGGACTTGGAAGTGCCGCAACCTATTGCCAAATTTTTATCGTTATACCTGTTGATGGCCTTGGGCTTGAAAGGTGGCTTTGCATTGGCGGCCTCTGGTTTGAGTCCCTCGGTGCTGACTAGCCTCATGGCAGCTTTGCTTATGGCATTCATCGTGCCAATCTTGGGCTACACGTTTCTTAAATCTAGGATGTCGAAATTTGATGCGGCGGCTGTCGCAGCCTCGTACGGGTCTGTCAGTGCAGTGACATTTTTGACGGCTATTCAGACGCTTGAATCTCATCACGTGAGCGTGGGTGGCCATATGGCAGTCGCAATGGTTTTAATGGAGTCGCCTGCAATCATCGTGGCTATTTTGCTGACTAACGTACTGCGTCAGACAGCGATGTCACCGACGGTGGTGGCCATGCCGGGCCCAAGTGGTGCTGTGCTTGTATCAGGCAGCGAACCGAGTCATTTCGGTTCTATTGGAAAAATACTCCACGAATCATTTACTAATGGGGCGCATCTGATGTTGTTGGCGTCTCTTTTTATTGGTTTCGCCAGCGGAGAGTCGGGGAGAGCGATGATGAGTCCGTTCTCTGTTGACCTCTTCAAAGGAATGCTGGCTTTTTTCTTACTTGATATGGGATTGATGGTGGCAAAAAATCTGCCT
>JBEGSP010000137.1:0-5220 GCA_041179845.1 Pseudomonadota bacterium | reverse complement strand
CACAGGTCATACCGGGATAGGTATCAAGCATACCGACGTAGCCTTCGCGATAGCTCGCCGGCGAAAATACGCCTTGTAAATCAGGT
Source organism: Pseudomonadota bacterium (assembly GCA_041179845.1). Lineage (GTDB taxonomy): Bacteria > Pseudomonadota > Gammaproteobacteria > Burkholderiales > Burkholderiaceae_D > Pernthalerella. Next base: position 5,134 of record JBEGSP010000137.1, on the reverse strand, counting down.
CGACTGGCATCGCCTTGTGAATTACAGAAAAAATGAATCAATGAAGGGCTCAATGCCAGTATGCTGGGCTTACCCACTAACCAACGCGACACCTGCCCGACTAAATGTAAACCGCGCGACATTTCATTCATGGTGCGCGCATTTTTTGCACGCGCGACCAGTCGTATAGAAAAATGATCCGATAGATTTTGTCCCACCCCCGGCAAGTGACGATGTACGCGTATGCCTTTTTCCTGCAAAAACTCGGCATCTCCAATACCTGAAAGCTGTAACAACCTTGGTGTATTAATCGCCCCAGCACAAACAATCACTTCCCGACGCGCATGGACTTGATGCAAATTAGCGGATGAGTTACCGCGAACATACTGAACTCCGGTTGCACGCCCTCCATCCACCACAATGCGAGTAACGCGGGCATGCGTTCGTATAGCCAAATTATTGCGTGAGCTGACGGGCTTCAGAAAGGTGCGCGATGTACTCATACGCCAACCTTGATGAATCGTGCGCTGAAAAAAACCTACACCTGCTTGCGAAGCACCGTTGTAATCCTCATTGCGCGGAATACCTAAACCTTGTGCACCTGCGATGAATGCATTGTTGATCGGGTGATGCCAATCAATATCGCTGACCGGCAGCATTCCATCACGACCACGAAACGTAGAATCACCCAACGCATACTGCTCGCTCTGCTTAAAGTAAGGTAAAACATCGGCGTAGCTCCAGCCGCGGTTACCTAGTGCTGCCCACTCATCGTAATCTTCACGCTGACCGCGGTTGTAGACCAAACCATTGATAGAACTTGAACCACCCAGAACACGCCCCTGTGGCAAAGGCACGCGCCGACCCATCGTTTGTGAATTTGGCTCGGAGGAAAATTGCCAAGTGAATTGGGGATCAAACAGAACTTTGACGAAGCCTGCCGGAATATGCAGCCAGGGATGCCAGTCACTCGGCCCCGCTTCGAGTAAACACACGCTGACATTACTATCCTCGCTTAATCGATTCGCCAGAATGGCTCCAGCGGCACCGGCCCCCACTATGACGTAATCAAAAGTCTCAGGAGGCCTGCTAAGCGATGTGGTTGCCATGAATCGTCGTTTGCCAAAGTTGCGAGGAAGCGAGAACAGGATTCATGCTCGTTCACTCTAACGGCACATTTTATCAATCTAGCCTGCCACCTATCGCATGCTGATCGAATAATTAACTTCGCAATAGCGGAAGTCTGGCCTTAGCAAATGCAAAGCTGCTAATTTTGGTCGATAGCAGCTTTGCAAGAAGGATCAATCTAAGAAGTCTGGCTGCTCTTTCAATATACGTGCATACAAAGGCTGGAACTGGAACCAACCGGCATACGGAGAGCCAACGATATCAAACGTCTGACGGGCCGATTCTGGGGAAATGGTTTTGAGTGGTTTGCCATGCGAGGCCGCTTCGGCTAACAACTGCACTTGGCAGCTACGCTCAAGACAGATGTACCACCACGCGGCGGCATCGACCGTTTGACCAGCAGTGATGATGCCGTGGTTCTGCAAAATTGCAGCCTTGTTTTGCCCCAAGGCTTCTGCAATACGAACGCCTTCGTCGACTGCGACTGCCACACCGCCAAAATTTTCATAGACGGCATGATCATTATAAAAAGCACAGGCATCTTGAGTAATGCAATCCAAGGTGCGACCCAAAGCTGACCACGCACGACCATAGGGAGAGTGCGTATGCGCGGCTGCATTCACATCGGGACGCAGGGTATGCACTGCCGAATGAATCGCAAATGCAGCGCAGTTCACCGGATGATCACCTTCAACGACGTTACCTTCGTGATCAACACGAATCAAATTCGATACTTTGACCTGACTGAAGTGAACGCCGTAAGGGTTAACCCAAAACGTATCTGTAAATTCTGGATCGCGCGCTGTAATGTGACCGGCTACGCCCTCATCAAAGCCAAACCGTGAGAATAGGCGGAAGGCACCAGCCAGCTTTTGCTTGCGATGGAGTCTTTCTTCTTCGACCGTTTCAAAAACGGGGATCGCTGGAAGACTAAGCGATTTTCCATTACCCAGAAGATGTTGGTTTAACTGTAACTGCGACAGCTCGGTGTGATCGTTCATTACAACTCCTTGAAGGGTCTACTATGCCCAAAGAATAACTTATTTAGCTGCCAAAGCACAAAATCTATCCCACGCCTAAGTAGATTTTACGGATTCGATCATCCGTGGCTAAAGCGGACGCACTGCCTTCCTGCGCAACGGATCCATGCTCCAAGACATACGCGCGGTCGGCAATATGCAGGGCTGATTGCGCATCTTGTTCTGCCATGAGTATGGCGACACCACCATCACAAATTTTTCTAATCGCTGAAAAAATTTCCATCTTCAATCGATGCGCAATACCAACAGAAGGTTCATCCAGTAATAACAATTGCGGATCGCCCATTAAGGCACGACCAATGGCGACCATTTGCTGCTGCCCACCTGAAAGCGTGCTGACAATTTGATCTTGACGTTCAGACAAAATCGGGAAAAGAGAAAATACGCGCGCCAGATCGTTCGACATTTCTTGACGATTAGTTCGAAGATATGCACCTAACTGAAGATTTTTCATCACTGACAATTCAGGGAATAACCGGCGCCCTTCTGGACAATGACAAATACCTAAACCTACCACCTGCTCGGTAGAAAAGGTATGCAGTGACTTACCATTAAATTCGAGTGTGCCATGCGAGTTCATCGCACGAGATATCACTTTAAGCAGCGTCGATTTGCCTGCGCCATTCGGACCTAATATAGCTACCAATTCACCCGGTTGTATCTGTAATTGAATTTTTTCCAGTGCTATCGCCTGCCCATACGCTGCAGTAAGCTGATCAAGTTTAAGCAGCATGATGCACCGCCATCTCAGTTTGTTTGCCTATGTAAGCTTCAATCACTCGAGGATGAGCAACAATGTCAGCGGGCGATCCCTCAGCAATCACTTCACCAAAATCAAGTGCAATTACGTGCGAGACTAATTGCATAAATTCGCGCAGCTTATGCTCGATTAATAAAATGGTCAGCTGCTTCTCTGCATGTAGCTGACGTATCAATGATGAGATCGCTTCAATCTCCGATGAGCCCAAACCAGCGAAAGGCTCATCTAGCAATAACAATTCAGGTTCAGCAGCTAATGCACGTGCAATTTCTAATCGACGCAAATCACCGTATGAAAGCAATTCTGATGGTGTATGTGCCTTGGCTTCCAAGCCAACTTGTTTGAGTAATTGCATGGCACGATCACCCAGGCCATCGTGCCGCACTCGTGGACCTAAGCTACCTACCAATACATTTTCTAATACAGACAAACCGACGAATGGTCGACATAATTGAAATGTACGTGCAATGCCTAAGGTAACGATTTTATGTGGCTTCACTCCCTGTAAGGACTGGCCATTGAAAATGATCCGGCCGTTGTCCGGTGGGATGAAGTTCGTAAGCATATTAAACAGAGTGGTCTTACCCGCACCATTCGGGCCGAGTATGCCAACGATCTCACCGCGGCGAATTTGCATACTTACCTGCTTGACCGCATGCAGCCCACCAAAATGCTTATTAACGCTGTCAACCTCAAGTAGCACTGAACTCATGTTTTATCTCCCATTTCTGATCGCACTCGTTTCCATAGCGGTGCGATAAAGCCATTCGGAATAAAAAATAAAATAAAAATCAGTAAGAGGCTATAAATCATTAATCGCCATTCACCAAAATTACGTAAACCTTCGGTTAACAGTGTTAGTAGTAGCGCGCCACCCACGGGGCCATAGATAGTGCCCATACCACCTACGTACACCATAGTGATAATGGTCACGGACGTGACTACAGCAAATAATTGTGGACTCACTTGTAGCTGATAGTGGGCATACAATGCGCCACCCAAACCAGCGAATGCCGCGCTAATCACCAACGAGACAATTTTGTACGTGGTGATCGGAATACCAGCTGCTAAACACGTTGCTTCATCACCTCGTATAGCGCGCAGAATCAGACCCCAACGCGATCGTGCCATCCAACTTAATATAAATGTCGTCGTGCCTAATACCGCCAACACAAACCAGTAATAGTGAAGATTGTTTCGGATTAAGGGTGCGATATCTTGTATACCTTCTTCGCCGCCGGTGTACTCCCAAAAAATTAGCATCAAGCGTTGCATGATGACGGCTGCAGACAGCATCGCTAGTGCAAAATATGGTCCTTTTAATCGGAGCGTAGGAAACCCCAGCAGCAATGCAAACGCCACGGCCAATATCATGGAGACAGGCAAACTCCACCACGGTCCAAGCCCCATCTGTACATTAACAACGCCAGCCACATAAGCACCCACGCCAATAAAGAGCGAGTGTCCAAAATTTTCTCGGCCCGTTAAGCCAGACATGAAATCCCAACTCACTGCCCAGATACCGTAGATAGCAGCAACGGTTAATACACCGATCAGATAATTTCCAGGAAAGGCCAGCGGTGCGACCGCTAGAACAACAAGTGCTGCTGCGCCAGCCGCACCACTGAGTTTGTCGATTTGCTGAAATCCGTTCACGTAGTCGCCCCTAGAATGCGGCTCGTTTGCCGAAAATACCTGCAGGTCGTAGCACCAAGGTCAACAGCGTCGCTAACACAGAAACGATTTCAGTCCAGCTAGTTGAAATCAAATACGCGACCAGTGTCTCCGCATAGCCCAACATCAGCGCAGCCAAAATACTTCCGGGAATAGAACCCAAGCCGCCGACAATCACAATCGCGAAAGCTTTAACGATGGGTAGTAAATGCATGGAAGGCTGTACCGAAAGGAATGGACCTGCCAACACACCCGCTAGGGCAGCCAACGCGGCAGAGATGGCCATAACTAAAGAAAAAATTCGGTCACTCGGTATACCCATGTATTTGGCTGCTTCAGCATCTTGTGAAATAGCGAGAATGGCACTACCAAGACGAGTGCGTTGAATAAATAAATACAGTGCGCCGATCGCAACCACAGCAACAACAAGTGTGAGCAGACGCTGGCCAGCCACATCCACACCACCAATGCTGACTTTTGTATCGATAAATGCTGGTACGTTTCGGTACTCTGAACCAAAAATTAAAAACAACGCCTGCTCGACTACAAGCGA
>JBEGSP010000136.1:0-2870 GCA_041179845.1 Pseudomonadota bacterium | reverse complement strand
CTGATGATGCCGCTCTCGCTTTCCTATGATCACCGCGTGGTTGATGGCGCGATGGGTGCGCGTTTTTCTGTGTATCTAGCCGAGTCTTTAGCAGATATGCGTAAGACTTTGCTGTAATCAGCGCGAGCATTTAACTTATGACCACCTGCGTTGTTGTACGCAAAAATAATGAAATAGCGATCGCCGCGGATTCACTGGTCACGTTCGGTGACACGCGACTATCGAATGCGTATGAAGCGAATGAAAAGATTTTCTCTGTCGGTAGTTCATATATCGCATTGGCAGGAACTACGGCTCATTTTCCTGTGATGAAAAAACTCCTCACGGATATGGGCGATGATTGCCGCTTGGGTTCGCGCGATGAAGTGTTTGATACGTTCTCGCGTGCGCATCAGATTTTGAAAGAAAAGTATTTTTTGAACATTAAGGAAGAAGAGGACGATCCGTATGAGTCCTCTCAGATCACGACATTAATAGCTAATACTCACGGTATCTTCGGTGTGTATTCCTATCGCGAAGTATTCAGCTTCGATCGTTTTTGGGCGATCGGTAGCGGTAAAACGTTTGCGTTAGGTGCTATGTATGCTGCCTATGATTCGCTGGGTAGTGCACATGAGCTTGCTGAGCTGGGTGTGAATGCAGGTGCTGAGTTTGATAAAAGCTCGGCGCTGCCATGTCGTGTGATCAGTTTTCCGATGACAGCTTAACGGAGCCAGCTATGAGCCTGATGGAAATTCACGTACCTGATATTGGTGACTTCAAAGAAGTCGAAGTCATTGAACTATTGGTAAAGCCGGGCGATAGCGTCAAGCCTGAGCAATCACTAATCACGGTTGAATCCGACAAAGCCAGCATGGAAATTCCATGTACGCATGCGGGTGTCGTCAAAGAATTGAAAGTGAAAATAGGCGACAAGGTAGCCGAAGGTTCGTTACTGCTAGTGCTAGAAGTATCGCAAGACACGGCATCTGCAACGCCACCTACATCTACAACGGCACCAGCTAAATCAGCAGCGCCCGTGGTTGCAAGTGCGCCAGCAGCACAAGCAGCACCAATGGCTCCAACGGCACCTGCAGCAGCTAGTTTTGTAGGTAATGCCGATATCGAGTGCGATACCTTGGTGTTAGGTGCGGGCCCTGGTGGTTACACCGCTGCGTTTCGTGCTGCCGATTTAGGTCAGCGTGTAGTGTTGGTTGAGCGTTATCCCGTATTGGGTGGTGTGTGCTTGAACGTAGGTTGCATTCCTTCCAAAGCCTTGTTGCATGCCGCAAAAGTAATTACCGAAGCCGAGGAAATGTCGCACTTTGGTATTACGATGTCCAAGCCGCAAATTGATATCAACGCACTGCGTGGCTGGAAAGAGAGCGTCATTAAAAAACTCACCGGCGGTTTAACCGGTTTGGCCAAAGCGCGCAAAGTGCAAACAGTGCAAGGCAAAGGTACATTTACTTCACCTACTACCGTGACAGTAGAAACGCCTGAAGGGAATAAAACCATCGCGTTTAAAAATGCGATTATCGCTGCAGGCTCATCCGTTACGCGCATTCCTGGTTTTCCGTATGACGATCCACGGTTAGTAGATTCGACAGGTGCACTCGAGTTACGGCAAATACCAAAGCGCATGTTAGTGATTGGTGGTGGCATCATCGGACTAGAGATGGCGTGTGTGTATGACGCGCTAGGTTCTAAAGTAACCGTTGTGGAATTTGCTGATGGTTTGATTCCTGCAGCCGATCGCGACATGGTTAAGCCACTGCACAAACGAATTGAAAAACGCTACGAAGCAATTTATCTAAAAACTAAAGTTACTCGTCTTGAAGCGAGAGCGAATGGTTTATTGGCTGTCTTTGAAGGTGAGCAGGCGCCAGTTGAGCCGCAGTTATATGACATGGTGTTGTTAGCTGTAGGACGTCGCCCGAACGGTAAAGATATCGCTGCCGAAAAAGCCGGAGTCATCGTCAATGATCGTGGCTTCATTCCTGTCGACAAACAGCAAAAAACCAATGTGCCACATATTTATGCGATTGGTGATATTTGCGGTGACCCTATGCTCGCGCATAAAGCCACTAATGAAGCAAAAATTGCTGCTGAAGTCATTGCCGGACACAAGGTCGCATTTGATGCGTTGACTATTCCTTCGGTGGCCTACACCGATCCTGAAATTGCGTGGATGGGCGTAACTGAAACTGAAGCCAAAGCTAAAGGTATACCGTTTGAAAAAGCTAGCTTCCCGTGGGCCGCTTCCGGTCGTGCGTTGGCCATGGGTCGCGATGATGGCATCACTAAACTTTTATGGGATCCCACCACGAAGCGCATCATCGGTGCCGGCATCGTTGGTGTGAATGCGGGTGAGTTATTGGCCGAGACCGTACTAGCGATGGAGATGGGTGCAGATTTAGAAGATTTGGCGCTCACGGTTCATGCACACCCGACCTTATCCGAGACGCCTATGTTTGCTGCTGAGATGGGCTTGGGAAGTATTACGGATTTATATATTCCGGCTAAGAAATAAGACAGTAATTAAGTCTTACGAAAAAGCCTGCATATGCAGGCTTTTTTTGGAGAAAAATAGTTCGACAGTCAGACCATAGCTTTCAATCGATCATGCATCGTTTCGTGCGAGTGGTATCACTTCAGACAGCAAGCTCAGCATCAAATCAATTTCATCAGTACTTAAATTCAGTGCCGGCATAAAGCGCAGCAAATCTGGCCGCGGTGAATTAAGTAACAGACCAACAGGTTCGAGATCGCGTGCGATTTCAACGATCTTGCCACCGATGGGTGAACCTAACTTCAGTGCGCGCAGCAAGCCTTCGCCACGTTCACCTTCCATACCGTGTTGATCGCACAATTTCAGTAAGCCCGCTTTC
>JBEGSP010000135.1:0-7903 GCA_041179845.1 Pseudomonadota bacterium | reverse complement strand
GTCGACACCGGCAATATGCGCATAGATATCCGATGCAACTGAAATACCTTGCATCTCTGGCCGATACTGCGCATTACGAAATACCTGATCGGCCGGTAGCACTCCGGCTTTTACGATATTTTGATCGTGGTAAATATCGTGGATGAAGAGATTGAGTGCTTGTACGCGCTGTTTTAAACCGGTTTGTAGTTGCAGCCACTCGGACGAGGGAATGATGCGCGGGATGATGTCAAACGGGATTAATCGTTCAGTACCTGCATCACTACCGTAAACGGCGAAGGTAATGCCAACGCGGCGAAAAATGAGATCGGCCTCAGCGCGTTTGCGAGCCAGCATATCGGAGGGCTGCTCCGCTAACCAGTCTTCGAATGCACGGTAATGAGGACGGACCTCTGCGCCGCCATCGACGTACATTTCATTGAAAAAATTGGCCATGGGCCCAGAACTCCGCAGATTAAATGGTGGGAATGTCTAGGTTAGGTATCAAGAAATGTGCCAGCGAAGAAAAACTAAGGTTTCCGCAAATTTTTTAGCATGGCTACTTCGTCAGCGCCGGGGGGATCGGTGAAGAGCGACACGATAATGATGGCAAGGAAGGCAGCAGGTACACCAAAAATTCCCGCCGAAACGGGGGCGATATGAAACCATTGGTGACTAATGTCGCCGCCTAGAGCGGGACTGGTTTGCACCAAATAGATGAGACAGACAAAAAAGCCTGTGAGCATGCCAGCTATCGCCCCTTGCTGGTTCGCTCGTTTCCAAAAAACGCCCAAAACAAGTGCAGGGAAAAGTGTAGAAGCTGCTAAGGAGAAGGCCGCGCTCACGAGGGATAAGATGTCGGCTGGTCTGAGTGAGGCTGCATAGGTGGCTAGCAGCGCAACGACTAGTAATAGTAATTTCGAAATGGTGACTTGTCGCAGACTAGATGCTTCCGGATCGACCATCCTGAAATACGTGTCGTGGGCAAGTGCGCTAGAAATAACTAATAACAGGCCATCAGCGGTTGAGAGAGCAGCGGCCAAGGCGCCGGCTGCAATCAAAGCAGAAATTACATAGGGTAGTCCGGCGATTTCTGGTGCGGCCAATGCAATCATGTCACCGTCAATCATTATTTCAGCTAGTTGAACGAGTCCATCCATGTTGATATCGACGATGCTGATCATGGGTTTGGACTTATCGATATTGGCCCAGTAATTGACCCAGCTGGGTAAGTGGGCGAAGTCGATGCCGACTAAATTTGAATAGATTTCAAATTTCACCAGTACCGCCATGGCGGGTAGTGCGGTGTATAGCAGCATGATGAAAAACAAAGCCCAAAAAACCGAGGTGCGTGTTTCTTGCACTGAGGTCGTGGTGCACGATCGCATCAGCAAATGAGGAAGTGCGGCTGTACCCAACATCAAACAAAACATCAAAGCAATGAAATTATTTCGTTTGATGTCCGAGCTTTGTCGGTCGAATCCCTGAAATGGTTGTGTGTGTGATTGCAGTGGCTGAGAACGCGCCAGATCAAGATCCATTTCTTGTTGCCATCGTCGCTTGGCATCGGCAGGACTTTTTGGATAGTCAGTCAGCACACGATTAGCCGCTTTGATGTCAATCAGCGACGCGTTATTCGTTTGCAGATCTTGCAGATTTTTGCGCGCTTCAGCGCGTCCTTCATCCCAGGATTGCGGCAGCTGTGCTATTTTTTTTGCATAATTTTCTGCGCGCCTGCGATACAAATCACGCACTTGTTGTTCACTATTGTCATCGGCCAGTATGTATTCATAGGCTGTTAGCTTTGCAATCGCCGACCCGTACGCGATCTGCGGTATCGGTACGCCGGTTTGCTTTGCGGATAGCCATGCCACCGGAATAGTAAAGGCGATAATGATAATGATGTACTGCGCAATTTGAGTCCAAGTGATAGCTAACATTCCACCCAAGAATGAGCACACTAAAATACTCGCTAAACCCAAGAAGATACCAACTGAAAAATCGATGCCGGTAAAGCGCGACGTAATCAAGCCAACGCCATAGATTTGTGCCACGACATACATGAATGAAATCAGTAAGGTGGCGATGACGGCGAGTAGTCGTACTGTGTTAGCGCCCCCATTTTTTCCAAACCGAGCTGCTAGATAATCGGGTACGGTATAACCGCCGAATTTACGCAGATAAGGCGCAATCAGTAAGGCAACGAGGCAGTAGCCACCCGTCCAACCCATGATGTAAGCCAAACCATCAAAACCTTGCAAATACAACCCGCCGGCAAGGCCAATGAAACTAGCTGTTGAGATCCAGTCAGCGGCGGTCGCCATGCCGTTAAAAAGAGAGGGTATGCGGCGACCGGCAACGTAGTATTCAGCCAGATCGGATGTGCGACTAAATAAACCAATACCCGCATACACAACGATTGAAGTAAACAACAACAGATAACCTAGCCAGAATCGAGGGAAACCTTCGCGCTCAAGTATCGCGAGTGATACAAGCAATAGCCCCAAGCCTACGGTAAAAATACCAGCGTAACGAGCCAGCTGGCGAGATGACTTAGTCTGGCTCATTCCCGCCTTTCGACTCGTTTGCGCGAGCTAGCTTGCGCTCTAAACGATTGACTAGAAATGCGTAGCCACCAATGATCAGCAAGTAAATGAGTATCGTGCCTTGTGCCGCCATATAAAACGGAATAGGCCAGCCGAAAAGCTGTAAGCCAGAGAGTTCGCGTGCGTAAAATATCACGCCAAAATTTAATAGTAGCCAGAGCGCGAGTAATACGAAGGTGATTACGCGTACCGTTGGCCAGTAGCTCGCATAGCCATCATTAGTCTGGTTGTCATCGATGGTTTTAGTGGATGATTCTTGATTCAGCATCTCGCTAATTTTCTTAAATAGATTTTTCGAGTCTGAAGCAAATTCTAAATAAACTACCAGGATAGCGTGAGTCTTTACTGTGCGGATTGCTCACCAATTCGATTTCGACGCCGTGGCGAATGGCGATTTCACGAACAATGGCGAGGCCCAGGCCACTACCTTCAACATCGGTACCTAGGATGCGATAAAAACGTTCGAAGACATGCGCGCGCTCTGATAGCGGAATTCCCGGACCCGTATCTTCTACTTCTAGTAGGACTTGTCGTTGTTTGTTGTCGGCCTGAACGCGAACAGTCACGCTACCCAATGGTGGTGTATAGCGCAGTGCATTATCAATTAAATTATTCAGCATCTCGCGTAACATTGTCGGATTGCCGCTGATGGGTAGTTCAACATTTTCTGCTTCAAAACCAAGATCAATGCGCCGCGTCATTGCGGCCTGCACCCACTCTTGCACGACGTGTCGAGATAATTCGGTGAGTTCAATTTTTTCAAACGGCATAGTTTGCGCAGCCTGCGTTTCTGCGCGCGCCAGTGCAAGTAATTGATTAATCATGCGTGTAGCGGATTCAGAGCTTTTTGAGAGTTGCTCAAGTGAGTGACGTATCTCTTCACTGTCTGACTGCCTCATCGCAAGCTCTGACTGCATGCGCATACCCGCGAGCGGAGTTTTCATTTGATGCGCTGCATCGGCAATAAAACGTTTTTGTAGTTGTATGCTTTGCGACAGCCTGGCCAGCATGTCGTTAAGCGATCGTACTAAGGGCGAAATTTCTTCAGGTACGGCACTGGCATCGATCGGCGATAAATCATCCGGTCGGCGTGCACGAATATGATCTTGTAGTGTCGCTAACGGTGACAGACCGCGTGTCAGCGCAAACCACACGAGAGTGAGCGCGATGGGAAGAATAATAAATTCCGGAAAAATCACGCCTTTAACAATCTGCTTAGCAAGTTGCCGTCTTTTTTCTAACGTTTCAGCCACTTGAACTAACGCATAGCGTGGTTCACCCGCATCTACAGCGGGAGCGCTTAGCGTTTGCAGATTGACGTAGACATACGCTACGCGGACTTCCGTGTTGCGTATCTGCGCATCACGTAAAAGTACCGACCAGGGAATCGGTTTTTCTTCTTCGATGGGGTAGGGCACATCCAGATCACCAGCAATTAAGTTTTGCTGAGGATCAGATACTTGGAAATACACATTATCAACGTCATCGGCTCTCAGAATATCGCGTGCCGATAAGGGCAGTTGAGCGCTAACGATGCCGTTATTTTCTTTGACCTGCTGTGCCAGGACAGTTACGCGGTCTTCCAATGATCGATCAAAAGGCTCATTGGCAATCGATGTGGAAGCAAAATATGTAATGGCGATACTGATAGGCCAAAGCAGTAGCAGCGGCATCAGCATCCAGTCTAAAATTTCACCAAACAGTGAATGCTGAGAGCGTGGTTCCTGTGATGTCTCTGCCGTTGTAGCTAGCATCGATTTTTGTCTACGGCTATCCACGTCCACAATTAACTAGTACCCGTATCCTGATTTTCTGCAGGTGCAGACTGAGAAAATTTTTCGAGGCAATAACCCAGTCCTCTAACAGTGACTATACGTACACCACCACCCTCTATTTTTTTACGCAAACGGTGTACATAAACTTCTATCGCATTGTTACTGACCTCTTCACCCCACTCGCAAAGATGATCAACTAACTGTTCTTTCGATACTAATCTGCCGCTACGTTTTAACAGCACTTCGAGCAAACCTAGTTCGCGCGCAGAGAGATCGATCATCGTGTCATTGATGTAAGCGATTCGTCCAACCTGATCGAAACCTAGCGGCCCGTGTTTGATGATGGTGGGCCCGCCACCGGCACCACGCCGTGTGAGTGCGCGTACGCGAGCCTCGAGTTCAGACAGGGCAAAGGGTTTTGCCATGAAATCATCCGCACCTAAATCGAGGGCTTTTACTCGTTGATCAACTGAATCACCCGCGGTAAGAATGAGCACAGGAATTCTGGAATCGCGAGCTCTGAGACGGCTCAGTACGTCGAGTCCTGAAATTTTTGGCAGATCAAGATCAAGGATCAAAAGATCGAAATCTTGACCCGATAGCGCGCTGTCGGCTGCTTGACCATTGTTCACACAGTCGATCACGTAACCGGACTGGCGTAGCGAGCGAGTAAGCCCATCGGCCAGCACGCTGTCGTCTTCGGCAAGGAGGATGCGCATAATTTCTGGGGTTTTCTAGTCAACTGAGGCTCAGTCTATTGGGTTTGGAGGTTGCCAGCAACCAAGTATTTTAGGTGGGTACTTATTCAAAATTAACAATGAGTTAACAAATCAATGTCAAATTCCGCTTGCATCATCTACTGTTTTTTTATACAGTACTGCGAAACCGGTCGTATTGACTTACGCGGCCTTGATTCCACCTTCCACAGCATCGAGAGAAACTCATGGACGACAAAAAACTGGCGAATTCCGAAAAGGGCAAGGCATTGTCTGCAGCGCTGGCGCAGATAGAAAAGCAATTCGGTAAAGGCTCGGTCATGCGCATGGCAGATGGCGCCGTGGCCGAAGAAGTACAGGTTGTTTCAACCGGTTCGCTGGGTTTAGACGTCGCTCTGGGCGTAGGCGGCTTGCCACGTGGCCGTGTAGTCGAGATTTACGGTCCCGAGTCTTCAGGCAAAACAACCATGACGTTGCAAGTCATCGCTGAGATGCAGAAGCTTGGCGGTACTTGTGCTTTTATCGATGCTGAACATGCGTTAGATACAGTGTATGCACAAAAACTCGGCGTCAATCTCCATGATTTACTGATTTCTCAACCAGACACAGGTGAGCAGGCACTGGAAATTACCGATGCACTGGTGCGCTCGGGTGCGGTGGATCTGATCGTTATCGATTCGGTCGCCGCGTTGACACCTCGTGCTGAGATTGAGGGCGACATGGGTGATTCTCTCCCCGGCTTACAAGCCCGTTTGATGTCACAAGCTTTGCGTAAACTGACCGGCTCTATTAATCGCACCAACACTATGGTGATCTTCATTAACCAGATTCGTATGAAGATTGGTGTGATGTTTGGTAATCCAGAGACCACCACTGGTGGTAACGCATTGAAATTTTACGCGTCTGTTCGTTTGGATATTCGCCGTACTGGTTCGATCAAATCAGGTGATGAGGTGATCGGCAACGAAACCAAAGTAAAAGTCGTTAAGAACAAAGTGGCTCCTCCGTTTAGAGAAGCGCATTTCGACATTTTGTACGGAGAAGGAACCTCGCGCGAGGGAGAAATTCTCGATTTGGGTTCAGAAGCAAAAATCGTAGAAAAATCGGGTGCTTGGTATAGCTACAACGGTGAACGCATCGGTCAAGGCAAAGATAATGCGCGTAACTATCTCAAAGAACGCCCTGAGCTGGCGCATGAAATTGAGAATAAGGTTCGTGAGCATTTGGGCGTGCCAGTTTTACCGTCCTTACCCGCCAAACCTGCGGCTGCTGCAGTAGCCCTCACTGATGTTGAAGCGCCACCCACAAAAAAAGCAGCGAAGGCTGCTGCTGAGGCGAAGGAAGCTTGATTTTTAATCCCCCTTGATTCGCCGTCATTGATTAGTTGTGGCGCCACCAAAAATTAGCCTGAAAGCTCGGGCGCTGAGGTATCTATCAGCGCGCGAGCACAGCAGGCTTGAATTGGCACGCAAATTGACGCGTCATATTCAAGAGGGAGACGATCTCAATCAGTTACTCGATTGGTTGGTGACGCAGAAATTTCTTTCTGATTCACGTTTTGCAGAATCGTTAGTCAATCGACGCGCCGCTCGATATGGCAGTTCACGCATACTGTCTGAACTTCAAAGTCATGGCTTGGATGATGAGGCAGTGTCCACGCTGCGAGTTTCTTTGTTGGAAGACGAAAATGAGCGTGCTTTCCAGGTATGGGAAAAAAAATTTGGCGCGGCTGCAACCTCGCATGAGGAACGCGCAAAGCAGATGCGCTTCCTGCAGCAGCGCGGCTTTTCAAATAGCGCAATTCAGTTCGTCATCAAACGCGCTCGTCTCGCAAATGTAGCCTGAAAGAAGTTGGCCAATTGACCCAAAGCTTGGGATTTTGGCAACCTGTTTTGGCCTATTGCCGGGGTGGTATGTGCTAAACTTCGGCAGCTTTGCAGCGCCGCATGAGCGGCACCAGTCGTAGAAACTGCGACAGGCTGCACAATTCCAGAATTCGTGCTCAAGCTAACAAGCTTTTGCGTACGCTATCGGAACTATGTCACTCCCCGCGCCGAAACTATCTCGTGCTTTGCGCCATGTTCGCAATATAGAAGCACAAGCCTTTGAGCGCGAAGACGGCTTGTGGGATATTGATACCCGCATCACCGATACCAAAACCCGTGTGTCTCATTTGGCTTCCGGTGATCGCCTACCAGGCGATCCCATTCATGATCTTTGGCTGCGAATCACCATCAATACTAGTTTGACGATAGTTGACGTCGATGCGGTATCGGATGCAGTTCCTTATCCCGGCTATTGCAACACCATTGGTCCTGCCTATAAAAAACTCATTGGTCTGAACTTAATGAGAGGCTTTCGTAAAGAATTGCGAGAGCGCTTGGCTGGAATAGAAGGTTGCACTCACTTGACTGAGCTGGCAGGCGTGTTACCTACCGCCGCTATACAGGCGTTTGCCGGCGATGTTTTACCCACGGGTGATACCGGTTCAGGCGTAGATATGACGCAGGTGCCATTTCAACTCGATCGTTGTCAGGCTCTACGTCGTGATGGACCGGCCGTTGAAAAATATTATCCGCGCTGGCACATCAAACCTAGCACCAATAATTAAATATGAATTTTCGATAAACAGCCACAATCACAAGCCTAAAAGATATACCCCAAAACCTACAATTTAAAAACGTAATAAAGAAAAACACTAAGCAGAACTTGATTAAATCCATATCCATTGCATCGGAAGGGAAGTCCGCATGAAGATTCATGAATACCAAGGTAAAGAAATACTCAAAAAATACGGCGTTACGGTTCCGCGCGGTATCGCATGTAT